>NZ_LGQY01000041.1:0-64087 GCF_003116065.1 Azospirillum sp. TSO5
GGGCCGGGGGGCGAAGACGCCCGCCTCCGCCACGCCGGGACGCGGCATGATGGCATGGGCGCGGCCGGGCGTGGCGGTGGTGAACAGCACCTTGCCGCCGCGATCCAGCGCCGCGACGCCGAAGCTCGGCTCCGCCCCGGCGGTGGCGTAGGCGTTGAGATAGAGCGTGCCGGCGTCAGCCGCATGGGCCTTGCCGGTCAGCACAGCCAGCAGCCCGCCGATGATGCGCCCACCCATTGCGCGTCCACCAAGAACCGGCCCGGCAAGCACGCCCAGGATGTTCCTGCGGTCCATCGCCATGGTCAGTCTCCGTCCAGTTCGTTGAAGCCCAGCGTGATGTCCAGCAGCGGGGCCAGCGTGCCCAGCATCTCCACCCGCGCCGCCTTGACCAGCCGCAGCGCGCTCTCCGTCTTCTTGCGCGTGGCGGGGTCGGTCACCGCCTTGTCCAGCGGACCGGGGATCGCCTCCACGGCGCTGATCGCGGCGGCGAAGCTCTCGTCGATGGCCTGCTTGGCGGTGGCGCCGTCGTCATTGGCCGGCAGCAGCGAGACGAAGCCCGGCCCGCCATGCTCGCCCATCAGCAGGGCGCGCAGGCCCTCCAGGTTCAGCGCAATGTTGCGGAGCGACCGGCCGCTACGCAGCGCCTCCACCACCAACGGCTTGGCGTCCTCGATGCTGCCGCCGAGCGGCGCCATCAGTTTCTGGTCGATCACCACCTGCATGGCGGTGATGGCGGCGGAATAGAGCGTGTTGACCGCTTCGGAGGCGGTCGGGCCGAGGACGGTCGGCTGGCCGGCGGCGAGCGGCGCCTCCAGCTCCTTCCAGCCGTCGCGCGCTTCGGTCGCGATGGCGGCGATGTTGCGGGCGGCGGCGACGGCCAACTGGCCGCGATACAGCTTGGCGTCGCTGCCGGTGAAGTTGTCCGCGGTCACGCCCTCGTCGAACAGCAGCCGTTCCAGCACGGTCAGCCCCTGCACCGCAGCGCTCTGGCGGGCGAGCGCACCCGGTTGCAGCAGCTTCGGGTCATGGTCGCGCAGGATCTGGCCGATCTGGCGCTGGACCACGCCGGGTCGCTCCGGCCAGAAGGACATGCGGTCGGCGCGCAGGTTCATGGTCAGGGGACCCGGCCGCAGATGCTGCACGGACGCCCAGGCATCGGTGACCTTGGTGTGGGCCGCGCGCGCCTCCTCCAGTCCGGAGGCGGAAGGCGCGGCGGCGAAGCGGCCGAGCGTGTCGACATAGCCATTGGCGGCAGCGACCAGCGCGTCGAAGCGCGGCAGGGCATGGGTGCGGACCATGCCGCCCAGGAAGGCGGCGTCCTTGTCGGACTGGCGGGCGGCGAAGGCCGGGGTCCGCGGCAGCAGAGCCGCCATGGCGGCGGCAGCGGACATCAGTCCAAGCACTATGCGGCGTCGCATACGATCAAATCCCTTCTGCCGTTGATTCTGCCGTTGGTGTGGATCGAAGCCCCCGCCCTTCCTTTACAAACCCAGCACATAACGCACCAGCCGTTTCCGCTCCCCGCCGGGCAGGGTCATGAAGCGGTCCTTCGCCCCTTCCGCCTCGCCGCCGTGCCACAGGATCGCTTCGGCGACGCTGCGGGCGCGCCCGTCATGCAGGAGCGACAGTTGCCCGTCCTTGGCCGCCAGCCGGTTCAGGCCCCACAGCGGCGTGGTGCGCCAGTCCGACCCGCGTGCCTCACCCATCGGCAACTCGTCCCCCAAGGCGGGGCCGAGGTCGTGCAGAAGCATGTCGCTGTGTGGGAAGATCTCGCGGTTGGAAAGGGCAGGGTGAGCCGGGTCCTCCGCCGTGCGCCAGGACGGGCGATGGCAGGCGGCGCAGCCGGTGTCGGCGAACAGCTTGGTCCCCGCCTTGTCCTTCGGCGCCTCCAGGCTGCCGTCGGGCGGCAGGTCGCGCAAATAGCCGTCGATCAGGCCGATGATCGTGCTGGGAATCTCCAGCCCTTCGAACTGTTTGGAATCGCCATGCGGGGCCTCGCGGCAGGCGGTCTGCGCCGGGGTGCAGTCACCCCAGGGATCGCGATAGGCCGGGGTCGACATGCCGATGTCGAGGCTGAAGGCCTCCGCATCCTGATGGTCCAGGGTGGGGTGCATCGCCTTCCAGCCGAAACGGCCGACCTGACGCTTGCCGTCCACCGTCACGTGGTTCACCCGTCCGACGATGGGACCGCCTGACGCTTGCTGCCGCGCGGCTTCGGCCTCGATGGCTTCGGCCGGGATGCGGTCGAGCAGGCCCATGCCGTGGACACGCGGCGGCACGCGGGCGGACATCACCGTCGCTTCGGCCAACGGGCCATAGCCGAGATCCTCGACCACCGGCGTCGGGTGGCGCAGGCGGACGGTCTCGCCGTCGGGGAAGCGCACCTCCTCCTCGCGGTAGGTGACGCGGGGACGGCCTTCGATCACCTGTCCGAGGGTGGCGTTGGACTGGATCTGCCGGCCATAGACCGGGTCGCCGTTCAGCTTGATCGCATAGCCGATGCCCTGGTCGCCCTCCACCGCCGGATCGGGCGGCCGGCCGCCGCCGGCGCGCGGGTGGCAGGTGGCGCAGGAGCGGGCGTTGTAGAGCGGTCCCAGACCGTCCGCCGCCTGGGTCGCGGTGGGCGCCGCCACCCACATGCGGCGGAACAGCGCCTCGCCGATGCGGTTGTCGAGGCTGTCGGCGGCCTGGGCGGTCGGGGCGACGAGGAGGAGCAGGGCGGCAACAGTCGCAGCGCGCAGCGACATACCCTCTCCCCCTCGGGGAGAGGGGGGGGACCCGCGCCGCAGGCGCGGGGAGGGTGAGGGGGCCGGCGCGCCATCGCGCGCCGCCAAGGGGCATTCTGCCACTTGGCAATCCCCTGGCATGGGCTGGCGCCCATGCTGCCCCCTCACCCTGACCCTCTCCCCGGGGGGGAGAGGGGATTTCAGGTGCGTAAGTCGTGAATCAAGCAACGCGGATGTATCCCATCATGCCGGTGTCCTGGTGTTCGATGATGTGGCAGTGGAACATCCAGTCGCCGGGATTGTCGGCCTTGATCGCCACGCGCAGCCGTTCCTTCGGTTCCAGCAGCACCGTGTCGGCGTGGTGGGGCACCACCTGTCGGCCGTCGGAGGACAGCACCTTGAAGGTGTAGCCGTGGATGTGGATCGGGTGCAGGTGCGGCGTCAGGTTGGCCAGCTCGAAGATGTAGCTGCGGCCCTTTTCCAGCGTGACCAGCGGCGGCGGCAGATGTTCGTGCCCGCCCTCCGGCCAACTCTGCTGGTTGATCGCCCAGAAGGTCTTCGCCGACAGGCACAGCGCGTCGGCATAGGGCAGGCCGGGCAATACCGCCGGGTCGAAGCTCTGCGCTACCGCGGTGGCGGAGAAGGCCATCGGGATGATCGGCGCGTCCTTCAGGTCCGGCTCGGGAATGGCGGAGGCGGGCAGGGCCCGCGGCTTGAAGCGCTTGTTCGGACGGGTGGGACCGACGGCGCGGAAGGTGGCGAGCGGCCGGGGCTCGGCCGAATAGACGTTGGTCAGCCGCAGGGTCTGGCCCGCCTTGGCCGGAGCGCGGAACAGCACATCGATGCGCATCGCCGGCCCCATCGGCCAGCCGTCCAGCGGACGCGGCGGCAGCGGGTTGCCGTCGACGGCGATGATCCAGGCCTCCGCCCCCTCCACCCGCAGATCGACCACGCGGGTGCTGTCGATGTTGTAGAGGCGGGCGCGGATGTCGCCGTTGGTGGGAACCTCGATCACCGGATCGATGGCGCCGTTGACGGTGGACACGCTGCCGAAGGTGCCGGCGCGTGAGGCGCCGCGGTCGGTCATGAAGGTGCCGAATTTGCCGGTCTTGTCCAGCTGCCAGTCCTTGACCAGACAGACGAGGTCCGCATCGAATTTCGGTGCGTCCGGCTCCTCGACGATCAGGACGCCGGCAAGGCCGCGACCCAGCAGCTCCACCGTGTTGCAATGGGGATGGAAGAAGAAGGACCCGGCATCCGGCGGGGTGAACTCGTAGACATGGCGCTCGCCCGGCTTGGTCGGCGGCTGGGTCAGGTAGGGCACGCCGTCTTCCAGATTCGGCAGTCGGATGCCGTGCCAATGGACGGAGGTGTGCTCGTCCAGTTCGTTCACCAGGGTGGCGCGCAGCCGCTGGCCCTTGCGCATGCGGATGATTGGGCCGGGGAAGTGGTCGGCATAGGTGATGAGCGGCGACGGTTCCGCCGGTTCGGGCAGGATGCGCTGCATCCGCTGTTTGGCGACCAGTTCGACCTCGACCAGATCGCCGGCCGAGGTGACGGGCGCCGGGCCGGCAAGGCCGGGCTTCAGCGCGCCGGCATCGGGAGCCTTCAATCCAGTTCCGCCGAGCGCCATCGCCGCGACGGCGGCACCTCCGGCACGCAGGAGGGCGCGGCGGGACAGCGGAACGGCGAGACGATGCGGCATGACGGCGGTCCAAAAACTTCAGGCGGGAAGAGAGCCGGCTCCGGCCCCGCCTCCGCTCCCTGCCTGATCGGCCCGGAAGGGAAGCGCGGGTGGTTCGATCATGCGCGGGACGGCGCGGGACCGGAGCCGGGATAAGCGTGTTTACCTGTCGAGGCTTACTTGCCGACCTTCGACGGATCGTCGAGGCTGTCGGACCCCTTGACATCGACCGAGACGCCGAGGGCAGCGACGGCGCCTTCCAGCGCCTTCTTCTGGGCGACCAGACCGTCGATGCCGTTGGCGACCAGCTTGTTGCCCTCGTCGTTGTCGGCGGCGATCATCTGGTCGTAGGCCATCTTGCCGCTGTCGGCGGTGTCCTTGATCGCCTGCATCGCCTTCATGGTGTTGCCCATGGCGGTCTTCACCGCGGCGTCGGCGTCGGCGGACTTGGCGGCGACCAGCTGCGACAGCGAGGCGCCCGACACGGTCTTGCCGTCGGTGCGCTTGTAGCTGCCGTTGTAGACGTTCACCATGCCGACTTCGTCGTAATAGTGCGAGTTGTGGGTGTTGTCGGAGAAGCAGTCATGCTCCTCCTCCGGGTCGTGCAGCATCAGGCCGAGCTTCATGCGCTCGCCGGCCAGTTCGCCGTAGCTCAGCGACCCGAGGCCGGTCAGCATGCGGGCGACGCCCTCGCCCTCCGGCGCCTTGGCGATGGAGACGCGGGCCTTGCCCTTGGTGGCCCAATCGGCGGTCATCTCGGACAGGTCGTCCACCAGCATCTGGGTGGCGACCTTCAGGTACTGGGCGCGGCGGTCGCAGTGGCCGTTGGTGCAGTCCTTGCCCTTGGCATAGTCGGTGGCCTTGCGCTCGCCGGCGCCCGGACCGGTGCCGTGCAGGTCCTGGCCCCACAGCAGGAACTCGATGGCATGGTAACCGGTGGCGACGTTCGCCTCGACCTTGCCGGCCTCGTGCAGCTTGTCGGCCAGCAGGTCCTTGGTGATCTTGGTGGCGTCGATGGTCTTGCCGCCGGCCGTGATCTTCGGGTTGGCGATGACATTCGCCTTGGCGTAGGGGTTGCTCTCGCCGCCGGCATAGCCCTCGTCAACGTAGTCGATCAGGCCCTCGTCCAGCGGCCAGGCATTCACCTTGCCCTCCCACTCGTCGACGACCGGGTTGCCGAAGCGGAAGGCTTCCGTCTGCATGTACGGAACGCGGGCAGCCTTCCAGGCCTCGCGCGCCTTCGCCAGCGTTTCCTCGGTCGGGTTGGCGACCAGGGCGTCCACCGCCTTCTTCAGCGCCTTGGCGCCGTCAGTCGCGTCCTGATAGGCGGCATGGGCGATGTCGGCGTAATTCTTCGCCACGTCCTTGTAGGCCGGTCCGGCCGCCTGGGCGGCGAACGGCAGCAGGGCAACGACGGCTACGGCGGCGAAGCCGGCAGCGCGCTTCGACATGGAGGTCTCCTCGAACGTCGGTGGTCGGTAATGACAGCAAGTGCGACTTATTCTCAGCGAATAACGTCGCGAATCATTCTCACTGTCAAGCCCTATCCGCGTTGGGGGTACTCGGAAAAGCGCATGCCGCCGGTGCCGCCTCGATCTGTCCCGGCGCTTAGCCCTGGCCGAGTGATTGGCCGAGCGCCTGATCCAGGTCGTCGTAAAGATCCTCGGGCGACTCCAGGCCGACCGACAGGCGCAGCAGGTCGCCCGGCACGGGGGAGGTCGGGCCTTCGATGCTGGCGCGATGCTCGATCAGGCTCTCGACCCCGCCGAGCGAGGTGGCGCGACGCCAGATGCCGACGCGGGCGGCGGTGTCGATGGCGGCCTGGGTGCCGCCCCTCACCCGGATGGACAGCATGCCGCCATAGCCGCCGGTCATCTGGCGGGAGGCGATGCCGTGGCCGTGGAAGCCGGGCAGGCCGGGATAGAGCACCTCCGACACCCGCGGATGGGCGGTCAGCCGCTCCGCCAGCGACATCGCCGCGGCGCTCTGCCAGCGGACGCGGGCGAACAGAGTGCGCAGGCCGCGCTGCAGAAGCCACGCCTCGAAGCTGCCGAGGATGCCGCCCTGCTGGGTCTGCACCGCCTTGATGCGGCCCCAGAACTCGTCCTTGCGGGCGGCGGTCAGGGTGCCTGCGACGACGTCCGAGTGGCCGTTCAGGTATTTGGTCGCCGAATGCATGACGATGTCGGCGCCCAGTTCGATCGGCCGGGTCAGCACCGGCGTGGCGACCGTGCTGTCCACCGCCAGCCACGCCCCGGCCTCGTGCGCCAGTTCGGCGACGGCGGCGATGTCGGTGACGGTCCACAGCGGGTTGGCCGGGGTCTCCACCCAGACCAGCCGCGTCTGGCCGGGACGGAGCGCCGCGCGCACCGCGTCCGTATCGCTGGTGTCCACCCCTTCGACCTTCAGCCCCCAACGGGTGGCGGGTCCATGCACCCAATTGCGGAAGGCCCAGTACATCACGTCGGGCACCAGCACATGGTCGCCCGGATCCAACGCCTGGAACACGGCGGTCGCCGCCGCCATGCCGGATGCGAACAGCAGGGTGTCCGCGCCCTTTTCCAGTTCGGTGATCGTCCGCGCCGGAATGTCGAAGGTCGGGTTGTCGGCGCGGGCATAGACCCGGCCGCGGTCATAGCCGTTGTCGGGGTCGCGGACATAGGTGGTGGACGGGTGGATCGGCGGAATGACCGCGCCGCTGGCCGCGTCCTCGAAGCCCAGGGCGCCGGCAGCGATGGTTTCGGGACGGTGGGGACGGTCGGTCATTGCCGGGGCACTCCGGTATCTGGCATGGAGGGGGGAAATCAGGATACGCCCCGGAGCGGAGCCGGCGCAACGCCCCGTCCCGGGATTCCGCCTTTCATCCCAAACGGTTCAGGCGTACCGCGCGATCAGCCGGGCGAGCGGCGGGCCGGACAGCACCACCACGAACAGCCGCAAGGTCTGCAGCGCCAGCACCAGCGGCAAATCCACCCCGCTTCCCAGCGCGATCACCACCACGGAATCGAGCCCGCCCGGGCTGGTGGCGAGGAAGGCGGTCAGCGGATCGGTTGGCAACAGCGTGACCAGCACCCAGGCCGACAGGCTGCACAGAGCGATCATCAGCCCGGTCGACAGCAGCATCTGCGGCACGGCGCGCATCGCGTGGCGCAGCACCTCGCGGGTGAAGCGCAGGCCGATGCTCCAGCCAATGACGGTGTAGGTGACGGTCAGCAGCAGGTGCGGCAGCTGCAGGGTCACCCCGGCGCCGGCCTGGACCAGCGCGCCCAGCACCATCGGCACCAGAAGCGCGCCCGAGGGAATCCGGAAGCGCTGCCCGATCCAGCCGCCCACACCCGCGACCAGCAGCGTCGCCGCCAGCCCACGCAGGTCCAGCGCCTCCACCGGTGCCACCGGCAGGGCGCCGCCGTCCGGAGCCGCGGTCAGCGCGTGCGTGACCAGCGAGGCGCTGAGCACCACCAGCACCACGCGCAGATACTGCATCACCGCCACCAGCCGCGCGTCCGCCCCGTATTCCCCGGCCATGGCGACCATGGCGGCGGCCGCACCCGGCGACACGCCCCAGGCGGCGGTGGTTCCGGGCAGGCTGCCGTAGCGGACGAACAGCCAGCCGACGATGCCGCTGACCACCACCGTCAGCCCGACGGTTCCCAGCATCAGCGGCCAGTTCCGCGCGATGGACAGCAGGATCGACGAGGTGACGGCGTGGGCGACGAGGCAGCCGATGATCGCCTGCGCCATGGTGAAGCCCGAGGGCGGCACCCGGATGGAGGCTCCGCCGACGCCGAGCGCGATGGCGCCGATCATCGGCCCGATCAACCAGGCCGCCGGCAGCCCGACCGCCTCCAGTCCCAACGTCACCGCCGCCGACAGGGCGAGCAGGCCCGCCCATTGCGCCACCGTTCGCGCGCGGAGCTTCGGCCAGCCCCCTTCCGCCCCGTCCCTTGTCCCGACCACGAACTCTTACCTGTGCGAATGATTTGCGTCCCCGGCATGCTGCCTGCCGCCGGCCTTGCCCGTCCAGCAGGCGAACGGGCGCGGCAGCCATGCGCGGCGGATCAGCGAGCGGTGCGGATGCGGGTCAGGAAATCGCCGACGCCGCGGTTCAGGTCGTCCGCCTGCCGGTGCAGCAGACCGGCGGCGGCCAGCACCTCCTGCGCGATGCCGCCGGTCTCCGACGAGGATTGCGTCACCTGACCGATGGAGTCGGTGACCCGGCGGGTGCCGACCGCAACCTCCTGCACGTTCCGGGTGATTTCCTGGGTGGCGGCGGTCTGCTGTTCCACCGTGGCGGCGACGGTGGTGACGATCTCGTTGATGTGAGTGATGGTGCGGCCGACAGCGTGGATCGCCTCGGCGGCATTGCCGGCGGCGCTCTGCATGCCGGCGATCTGGCTGGAGATGTCCTCCGTCGCCTTGGCGGTCTGGTTGGCGAGGTGCTTCACCTCGTTGGCGACGACGGCGAAGCCCTTGCCCGCCTCGCCGGCCCGCGCCGCTTCGATGGTGGCGTTCAGGGCCAGGAGGTTGGTCTGGCTGGCGATGTTGCTGATCAGCTTGACCACGTCGCCGATGCGCTTGGCCTCTTCGACCAGCCCGCTGACGGTGCTCTTCGTCCGCTCCGCCTCGTCGACGGCGGAGGAGGAGATGCGGGACGATTCGGTGACGTGGCGGCTGATGTCGGAGATGGAGATCGAGAGCTGTTCGGTCGCCGCGGCCACCGTCTGCATGCTGGACGAGGTGACTTCGGTTTCCGACGCCACGTCGGAGGAACGGCGGCTGGTGCTGGTGGCGATTTCCGACATTCGCTGGGCATGGGCCTGCATCTGGTTGGAGGCGGCGACCGTGCCCTCCACGATGCCCTTCACGCTGTCCTCGAACGTGCCGGCGAGCCGGTCGAGCGTGGCGCGCTTGCTCTCTTCCTCCGCCTCCCGATAGGTCTCAAGAAGCAACTCGATGTCGAACCACGCGATCTTGTTGAGCGTTTCCAGCTGGGCGGCGCGGGTGCGGCGGGCGGCGGCGCCGAACAGGTTGGCGGCCAGACCATCGTCGCCACCGGTGAGGCCGAGCTCGCGGGCGATGTTGGAACTGACGACGTAATGGCAGATCGACACCGCATAGGCCGGAACGCCGTTCCGATAGAACAGGGTCGCGAGCCGCTTCGCGGAGTCGGCGAACTCGGCATCGATCCGGCCGGACGCGGCCCGCGTCCAGTGATCCGTCCGGGCGGCGTGCACGTCGGGGCGCTTCAGCGCCGCCTGGATTTCCGGCCAAGCGTCGAAATGCCGGTGCCATTGCTCGAGAAGCGCGGGCAGCCGCCGCTCCGCAAACTCGCGGTTCCCCCGGAGCCGGGCCAGATCGTCATCGGTGATGGAGAAGGTGGCAAGTCGCTTCGCCTGCGCATCTGTCAGCTTGACGGTCATGATTTTGGACGATCCTCGGTTCCGGTGCCTCTTTAGGATCGTTTTACGTAAGCGAGGCCGTTCCGGATTGGCGGCAAGCGGCCGCGGATGGCCCCTTTTTCTTCATACCCAGATATGCGTAGGAAAGAGTGCAGCGGCCGATCATAGACGGGCGACCGCCCATGAGCCCGCGCACCTTCGGCCTATCATGCGGGTCGCGGGCGCAGGCCGTTCAGCAGAAGGGCGATGGACTGGCGGGAAATCTCCGCCGGGTCCAAATCGCCGTCCGGGCGGTACCAGCGCGCGACCCAGCTGAGCGCGCCCGACAGGGTGAAGGCGGCGATCTTCGGATCGCAGGGAGCGATGCTGCCCTCGGCGATGCCGCGCTCGATCAGGCTGCGGAATTTCAGGTCGATGCTGCGCTTCAGGCCACGCAGGGTGCGGCGGCTTTCCTCGGTCAGCGGCTCCTCGCCGACGCGGATCACGCACATGCCGAAATCCATGGTGACGATGCCGACATAGGTGGTCATCACCGCCACCAGCTCGTCATAGGCGCTGCCGCCATGACCGATCACTTCGCTCGATGCGCTGTCGAGCAGTTCCAGCCCGATCCGCACGCACTCGAACAGGATCTCCTCCTTGTTCTTCACATAGTAATAGATCGTCGGCTTGGTGACGTTCAGCCGGCGGGCGATGTCGTCCAGCGAGGTGGCGTGATAGCCAAGCTCGTTGAACGCCTGCGCCGCGGTTCGCAGCACGGCGATCCGCTTTTCCTCGCGCTCGCTGCGGCGGTCGGCGGCGGTCTTCCATGGCGACTCCGACATGCGGCGTTGGCTCCCTTCGATCATTGTCCTGCGTTCCTGCCCATCGCTTTCCCACTTGCCGGTGCCTATGTCCAGGGGCAGCGTTCATCCGTTCGTTCAGCAAACTTGTTTCCGTTCCTACTTTCAAGTAACTTAGGTTCCAGTCAGTAAAAAAGAAATCCGGCCGCGCCCGTGCATCGGTGAGCGGCGCCGGTCGCGAAAACCTGAAAACCGGGAGGACACGCATGCCTATGGACGTTGCGAACAACGCGATCGCCGCGGCGCGCGGTATCAGCATCGGCGGTGCTCTGGCACGGGCGGCGCGGCGGCATGGCGGCCGTATCGCGCTCCGCTATGAAGGCCGCGAATGGAGCTTCACCGACCTGCACCGTGCCGCGAAGCGGGTGGCGAGGCGGTTCACGGACATGGGCCTGAAGCGGGGAGACCGGGTGGCGGCCTTCGGGCGCAATTCCGACGCCTATGTCGTGGCGTGGCTCGGCTGCGCGATCGGCGGCTTCATCCATGTGCCGGTCAATTACGCCCTGACGGGGGAAGAGCTGTCCTACATCCTGACGCAGTCCGGCGTGCGGATGGTGCTGCACGACGCCGATCTGGCTGGCCCTCTGGCCGATGCCGGTGACGCGGCTCGGCTGGAATGGACCGGGACGCTGGCGGCCGGCAGCGGTGAGCTGGACGTTCTGTCCATCGCGCAGGATGCGGGCGCATCGGCGGACATCGAGGTGGTGGTGGATGCCGACACGGTGGTTCAGCTTCTCTACACCTCCGGAACCACCGCGGCGCCGAAAGGCGCGATGATGACCCACGGCAGCCTGCTGGCGGAGTATGAAAGCGCCATCCATAATTGCCGCTTCGCCGAAAGCGACCGCGCATTGGCGGCGCTGCCGCTCTACCATTCGGCGCAGATGCACGTCTTCCTGATGCCGCAGCTGATGGTCGGCGCCACCACGTTGCTGATCCAGACCCCGGCGCTGAAGCAGTGCCTGGAGTTGATCGCGGCGCACCGCATCACCTCCTTCTTCGCGCCGCCCACGGTGTGGGTCGGGCTGCTGCGCCATCCCGATTTCGACGCGTATGATCTGGGATCGCTGGAAAAGCTCTATTACGGCGCCTCGATCATGCCGGTTCCGGTGCTGCAGGAGCTTCGCCAGCGCCTGCCCAACGCCCGCGCCTTCAACTGCTATGGCCAGAGCGAGATCGGCCCGCTCGCCACCGTTCTGGCGCCGGAGGAGCATGAGGAGCGTCCCGCCTCCGCTGGCAGCCCGGTGCTGAATGTCGAGACGCGGGTGGTCGATCTGGAGATGAACGACGTGCCGCCGGGCACCCATGGCGAGATCGTCCACCGCTCCCCCCAGCTGATGGTCGGCTACTGGGACAAGGAGCGTGAGACGGAGGAGGCGTTCCAGGGTGGCTGGTTCCATTCCGGCGACGTCGGCTATCTGGACGAGGCCGGCTATCTCTACATCGTCGACCGGATCAAGGACGTCATCAACACCGGCGGCGTGGTGGTCGCCAGCCGCGAGGTGGAGGAGGCGATCTACACCCACCCCGCCGTCGCCGAGGTCGCGGTGGTGGCTCTGCCCGACCCGAAATGGATCGAGGCGGTGACCGCCTTCGTCGTGCTGCGCAGCGGACAGAGCGTCGATGCCGAGGGGCTGATCGCCCATTGCCGCGGCCATCTGGCGCCCTTCAAGCTGCCCAAGCAGGTGCATTTCGTCGACAGCCTGCCGCGCAACACCGCCGGCAAGCTGCTGAAGCGCGAGCTCCGCCGATCCTACAGCGAGACCGCCGCATGAGCGCGTATGAACCGCCGCTGCAATCGGTCCGCTTCCTCGTCAACGAGGTGCTGAAGGCTCCCGAGGCGCTTGCCGCAGCGGGTTGGGAAGACGCGACGCCGGATGTGTTCGACGCGGTGCTGGCGCAGGCCGGGCGGCTGGCGGTGGACGTGCTGCTGCCGCTCGACCGTTCCGGCGATGAGGAGGGCGCGCGGGTCGAGGAGGACGGCGTGCGCATGCCGGCCGGCTTCCATGAGGCGTGGCGCCATTGGCGCGAGGGCGGCTGGAACGGGCTGGCCGGCGACCCGGCCTATGGCGGGCAGGGGATGCCGGCGCTGCTCGACACGCTGGTGACGGAGATGGTGTGCGCGGCGAACCTCGCCTTCAGCATCACCCCCGGCCTGACCCAGGGCGCCATCCGGGCGCTCGCCGCCCATGGCGACGCGGCGGTGAAGGAACGCTGCCTGCCGCCGATGCTGGCCGGCGACTGGACCGGCGCCATGGCGCTGACCGAACCGCAGGCCGGCACCGACCTGGGCCTGCTGCGCACGCGAGCGGAGCCGGTGGGCGATGGCACCTACAGGCTGGCGGGGCAGAAGATGTTCATCTCCTCGGCCGACCATGACCTGACCGGGAACCTCGTGCATCTGGTGCTGGCCCGCCTGCCCGACGCGCCGCCGGGCACCCGCGGCATCAGCCTGTTCGTCGTGCCGAAGCGCCTGTCCGACGGAGCCCGCAACGGCTGGTCGGTGCTGTCGGTCGAACGTAAGATGGGGTTGCACGCCTCGCCCACCTGCGTGGTGTCCTATGAGGGTGCCGTCGGCTGGATGGTGGGGGAGCCGCACCGCGGCCTCGCCGCCATGTTCACGATGATGAACCACGAACGGCTGTTCGTCGGCATCCAGGGCATCGGGGTGGGGGAACGCGCGGCGCAGGCGGCTTTGACCTATGCCCGCGAGCGCGTGCAGGGCAGGGCGCCCGGCGGCGATGAAGGCAAACCGATCCTGCATCATCCCGACGTGCGGCGGATGGTTCTGACCGCCCGTGTGCTGACCGATGCCGGACGGGCGCTTGCCGGATGGGTGGCGCTGTGGCTCGACCGCGCCGCCAAGGATCCGTCGCTGGCGGAAGAGGCGGAGGATTGGGCGGCCCTGCTGACCCCGGTGGTGAAGGCTGCCGGCACCGATTTCGGCTTCGAGGTGGCGGTGCTGGCCCAGCAGGTGATGGGCGGCCACGGCTACATCCGCGACAATGGCGTCGAGCAGCTGGTCCGCGACGTGCGGGCGACGCAGATCTATGAAGGCACCAACGGCGTCCAGGCGCTCGACCTCGTGCAGCGCAAGCTGGGCCTGCATGGCGGCCGACCGCTGACGCGGATGCTGGACGCGGTGGAGGATGCCGCGGCGACGCTGGCCGACGACCCTGTGACCCGGGAACTGGCGGAGCCCCTGCGGAGCGCTGCAGACCGGTTGCGCGGCCTCGCCGACTGGCTGCGGCAGGAGGGGCGCGACCCGCGCGATGGGGCGGCCGGGGCGACCGACCTGCTGCGGCTGACGGCGCTGGTCGCCTATGGCTGGATGTGGGGGCTGACCGCCTCCGCCGCGATCGGGCGACCGGCAGGTTATGATCCGGCATTCCTCGATGCCCGCATCGGGTTGGCGCGTTTCTTCATGACCCGGCTGCTACCCGAAACCGCCATGCTGGAGGCACGCATCCGCAGCGGCTATGCCGGGTTGGATGCGGGACTGTCCGACCGGCTGGGGGGCATCGAAGGATAGCGATCCGTCACGCCGCCGCCACGATCAGAACGGCCGCGATCAGCACCACCGCATCTTCAATCAGGGCGGCGGGGCGGTCGCGGCCAAAGGCGGCGGCCATCCGCATGCGTGCCGCATAGCCGACAAGCGTGCCTGCGACGGCGCCGATGCCGCCGGCGACCAGACCGCCGACCCAGAATCCGGCATTCGCCCCGACGGCAGCCCCGGCGATGGCCCCGCCGGCGATGCGGCTGGCGAAGGGGAAGGGCAACTTGCGGCTGGGGGTGGTCGGCAGCTTGTCGACGATCAGCTCCACCACGGCCAAGACGGTGAAGACCCAGGGCGACACCGGGTGTCCGAGGAAGAACAGCCAGCTTCCCGACACGTCGAGCCAGCCGCCATAGGCGGCTCAACTGACCGCGGCCGGAGCGAGCAGCGTGCGCGAGCCGGAGACTGCGCCGATCAGGAAGGCGAGGATCAGGGCAAGCATTCGGTCATCCATCATCAATTCGGCGTCGTCAATTCGGCATCGTCAATTGCGAGAGCGTCCACGCACCGCCAGCACCATCCGCCGGAGCGCCTCGGTTCGGGTGCCGGGGCCGCCATGGAACAGGCGCAGAGCGGCCAACATCAGCGCGTCGTCGCCCTCGCGCGGAGCGTCGAAATGCGGGCGCAACCGCCCCGTGCGCACCGAGACGGTCTTCACCTGCGTCATCTCCAGAAGCCCTTCGGCACCACGGGTGACGCCCCAGCCGCTGGCATGCCGTCCGCCGAAGGGCAGGCGCGGATCGGCGGTCGGCACGATCAGGTCGTTGATCGTCACCGTCCCGGCATCGATCCGCCCGGCCAACTCCCGAGCCTGAGCCACCGGCCCGAAGACCGACGCCCCCAGCGCGTAGGGGCTGCGCGTCGCCGCATCCAACGCCTCCTCGATGTCCCGCACCGGCACCAGCGATAGGACGGGGGCGAAGATGTCCTCGCGCAGCAACGCCATGCCGGGCCGTGCGTCGGCTAGGATCAGCGGCGTCATGGCGGGGGCTTCGTCCTCCGGTACAGTCCCCAGAGCACGCGCGCCCTCCGCCATCGCATCGTGCGCAAGGGCGGCGAGCCGGCGTCTCACCGGCAGGGACACCGGCACCGGGGGGATCGTGGCGACCTGACGGACAAGGGCGGCCTCCAGACCTGCGGCCATCCCATGCGGAACGAAGACCCGCCGCGGCGCGATGCAGGTGGCGGAGCCATTGAGCCGCAGGCCGAAGGCCAGCGCGCGGGCGACCTGATCCGCGTCCGCGCCCGGCAGAACGAAGACGGCGTCATTGCCCGACAGCTCCATCGTCGAGGGCACCAGATGGCGGGCGAGACGTTCCGCCACCGCCCGGCCGGTGTCCGCCGAGCCGGTCAGCACCAGCTTGTCGATGCCGGCGGCGATGGCCTCGCCCACCGCCCCGGCGGACTCGTCCAGCACCTGGAACAGCCCCGGCGGCAGGCCGGCCTCCTCCAGCCATTCCCCCAGCAGGACCATCGGTGCGCCGCATCCCGGCGCCGGCTTGACCAGCACCCGGTTGCCGGCCGCCAGCGCCTGCACCGCCTGCACGCCCGGCAGCAGCAGCGGGTAGTTGGACGGCCCGACGATCAGGACCGTGCCGATCGGATCCCGCCGCACTTCCGCCTCCACGCCGAACAGCCAGACCGGGCGCCCGCGCCGGCCCAGCCGCCTCGGCGCCAGCAGGCCGGCCGCCTCGCGTTCCAGGAATCGGCAGGCCTCCGCCAGCGGCAGGATTTCGGCACTGACGCTCTCCGCAGCATGCCGGCCCGGTCGTGTCTCCAGTGATCGCACGAGCCTCTCGGCATCGGCCGCAATACGGTGGCGAAGTTCGCGAATAATCGAAAGTCGTAGTGAAATGTCCTGGGCACGCCATGCCTTAAACTCAGCTGATGATCGAAATTTTTCATTGATCATCGAAAGGGTTACGACATCAGGAGAGGGGCTGTTGTTGCGATCCATTTTCGACCCGGCTGCGTAACCACGAAGACAGAGTTCGGCAGCGCAGGAGCGTTTGGCAAGCGCATGGAACGACAAGTCGTGATCATCGGCGCGGGACCGGGCGGATTGGCATCCGCGATGCTCCTGGCGCTTACGGGTGCAAAGGTGACGGTGCTGGAACGGCAGGACCGCGTCGGCGGCCGGTCGGCCGGCTTCTCGATGGACGGATACCGCTTCGACAGCGGCCCCACCTTCTTCCTCTATCCCCGCATTCTGGAGGAGATCTTCGAGGCCTGCGGACGCCGCCTGTCGGACGAGGTCGACCTGATCCGCCTCGACCCGCTCTATCGGCTGGTGTTCGAAGGCGGCGGCGAGTTGCGCGTCCAGGCCCAGATGAAGGCGCTGATGGCGGAGATCGCCAAACTCAGCCCGCGCGACGCCGAAGGTCTGCCGCGCTTCCTGGCCGACAACCGGGCGAAGATGGAGCGTTTCCGCCCGGTTCTGGAATCCGACTTCTCCAGCCCCTGGGCCCTGGCTTCGCTGCCGATGCTGAAGGCGCTGGGCAGGCTGTCGCCGCACCGGTCGGTGGACCGCGACCTGTCCCGCTATTTCCAGGACCCGCGCATCCGCCTCGCCTTCTCGTTCCAGAGCAAATATCTGGGCATGTCGCCCTTCCGCTGCCCCAGCCTGTTCACCATCCTGTCCTTTCTGGAGCATGAACATGGCGTCTTTCATCCCCGTGGCGGGACGGAGGCGGTGATGGAGGCGATGCGCCGGGTGGCGGAAAGCCTGGGCGTCACCGTGCGGCTGAACGAGACGGTGCGCCACATCAAGTTCCAGGGCCGCCGCGCCGTCGGCGTACGGACGGAAGCCGGCGACTATCCCGCCGATGCGCTGGTCATCAACGCCGACTTCGCGCGGGCGATGACGACGCTTGTGCCCGACGACCTGCGCCGGCGCTGGAGCGACGCCCGCCTCGCCACCAAGAAATTCTCCTGCTCCACCTTCATGATGTATCTGGGCATCGAAGGCAAAGTGGACGGGCTGGACCACCACACCGTCTATCTGGCGGAGGATTACGCCCGCAACCTCGCGGAGATCGAGGAGTGCCGGGAACTGCCGCGCCGGCCTTCGATTTACGTCCAAAACGCCTGCGTCACCGATCCGGCGATGGCGCCGCCGGGCGGCAGCACGCTCTACATCCTCGTTCCGGTCGGCCACCAGCGTGGGCACATCGACTGGCAGGCGGAGGCGCCGCACTACCGCCGGCTCGTACTCGACCGGCTGGCAGGCTTCGGTCTGACCGATCTTGAGCGCCGCATCCGGGTGGAGCGGGTGGTGACGCCGGCCGACTGGGAAAGCCGGTTCGCGGTGCATCGCGGCGCCACCTTCAATCTGGCGCACAGCCTGGACCAGATGCTTCACCGCCGCCCGCGCAACCGGTTCGAGGATCTCGACGGCGTCTATCTGGTGGGCGGCGGCACCCATCCCGGCAGCGGACTGCCGGTCATCTTCGAAGGCGCACGGATCACGGCGCGGCTGCTGGCCCAGGAACTGGGCCTGCCGACGCCCTGGCGCACAAAGACCATGGGATTGTCCGGCATGCTGCGGCAGGCCGTTGCAGGGGGGATGGCATGACGGATCGCATCGCGGTGATCGGTGGGGGCCTGGGCGGTCTGGCGGCGGCGGTGGTGCTGGCGGCGCGCGGGCACACGGTGACCCTGCTGGAAAAGAACGCCTGGGTCGGCGGCAAGGCCGCCGTGCTGGAGGACAGCGGCTTCCGCTTCGACATGGGGCCGACCATCCTGACGGTGCCGCGTGTCCTGCGCCGCATCCTGGAAGAGGCCGGCTGCGACCTCGACCGCGAATTGGAGATGGTCCGGCTGGAGCCGCAATGGCGCTGCTTCTTCGACGACGGCACCGTGCTGGACCTGTCGGAGAATGTCGGCACCATGGCGGCCGAACTGGACCGGCTGGCCCCCGGCCGTGGGGCGGGGGATGGCTATCGCCGCTTCCAGGCGATGTCGGAACGGCTGCACGGCATCTCCGAACGCTTCTTCTTCTGGAAATCAGTGGAGGATTTGGGCGACACGCTGAACTTCCGCAACAGCTTCAACGCCAGCACCCTGTCCGACGTGCTGGCGCTCCGCATGGGCAGCACGGTGGCGGGCACCATCCGCAACCATGTGCCGGACGCGAGGGCGGCGCAGATGCTGGACCATTTCACCCAGTATGTCGGCTCCTCCCCCTACGGCTCGCCGGCAGTGCTGTGCGCCATCGCCCATATGCAGACCAATGACGGCGTCTGGTATCCGATGGGCGGCACCCGTGCCGTGCCGGCGGCGCTGGAGCGGGTGGCGCGGCGGTTGGGCGTCGACATCCGCACCAACACCGGCGTCCGCCGCCTGCAGGTGGAGCGCGGGCGCGTCATCGCGGTCGAAACCGACGAAGGCGAGCGCATCCCGGTCTCCGCCGCGGTGTCGAACATGGATTCCGTCCGGACCTATCAGGAACTGGTCGGCGGGCAGCCGGCCAAGCGGTTCTCCAAGCGCCGCAGCTACGAGCCGGCCTGTTCCGGCGTGGTGTTCTATCTGGGGCTTGACCGCGCCTACGATCACCTGCTGCACCACGACTTCGTCTTCTCCCGCGATCCGGAGGAGGAGTTCGACTGGATCTATAGCCAGGGGGAACCGGCACCCGACCCGACCTGCTACATCGCCGCGCCCGCCCGCACCGAACCGGGCGTCGCACCAAAGGGTGGGGAGGCGCTGTATGTGCTGGTCCACACCCCCTATCTGCGCCCGCGCCACGACTGGAGCCGCATGCTGCCGGCCTATCGCCGGGTGGTGTTCGACAAGCTGAAGCGCACCGCCGGCATGGCCGACCTGGAGGACCGCATCCGCGTCGAACATGTGCTGACTCCGCAGGATATCCACGACCGTTACAAGGTCCTGAACGGCGCAATCTACGGCTTGGCGAGTCACGGCCGCTTCATGGGCGCCTTCAAGCCGGGCAACCGCTCGCGCGATGTGGAGGGGCTGTATCTGGCCGGCGGGGCCGCCCATCCGGGACCGGGCATGCCGATGGTGCTGATGTCCGGCTGGATCGCCGCCGACAGCCTGGACCAGGACATGCGTGGCTCAGCCCGTGCCGTGGCCTGACGGAAGGCGGCCCAGGGGATTGACGAACGGCATGACGGACGATCCGGTCGCGTTACGGTCGCGGTTTCTCTGCTGGTACTTCGGCGGCGTCATGGCACGGCGTCTGCAGCGCGGCTTCCATGCCATGAGGCTGGCCCGACCGGGCTGGCCGGTGCTGCCGCCGGGCCGGCCGGTCATCGTCTATCTGAACCACCCGTCCTGGTGGGACCCCGCCCTGCTGATCGTGATGGGGACCACCCGCTTCCGCGGCCGTCCGGGTTTCGGGCCGATCGATGGGGGGATGCTGCGCCGCTACCGCTTCATGCGCCGGATCGGCCTGTTCGGGCTGGAGCCCGGCCGGGCCGGGGCCGTCACCTTCCTGCGCACTGCCGAGCATATCCTGGCCGATCCACGCGCCATGCTGTGGATCACCGCGGAGGGCGCCTTCACCGATCCGCGCCGCCGCCCGGTGACCCTGCGGCCGGGAATCGCCCATCTTGTCCGCCGCATGCCCTCGGCCGTGGTGGTGCCGCTGGCTGTCGAATACCCGTTCTGGGACGAACGCACACCGGAGGCTCTGCTCCGTTTCGGCGAACCGATGGATGCCGCCTGCTTCGCCGATCTGCCGGTGCCGGAGATCGCGGCGGATCTGGAGGGGCGGCTGGAGGCGGTGATGGACCAGCTGGCGCTCGATGCGCAAAGCCGGGACCCAGCGCGTTTCCTGACGCTGATGGAGGGGACGGTGGGGATCGGCGGGGTTTACGACCTATGGCGCCGGGCACGGGCCTGGGCGGGCGGACAGGCCTTCTCCGCGGCACACAACGATGGGCAGAGGCCGATGCCGCAGCGGGAGGTGAAACGGCAATGAGCGTCATCGACCTGATTGCCGGGCTGTTGCTGGTTCTGGCGCTGCTGCCGCTGGGGCAGGGAATCGTGAACCTGTCCCTCTATCGCCGTCCGACCGCCGCCCCGCCGCTGGGCACCGCCGTCAGCATTCTGATCCCCGCCCGGAACGAGGAGGCCGGCATCGCCGCCGCCATCGATGCGGCGCTGCTCAGCCGTGGTGTCGAGGTGGAGGTCGTGGTGCTCGACGACCACTCCACCGACTGCACGGCGGAGATCGTCCGCAGCATCGCCGCCCGCGACGCGCGCGTCCGGCTGGAGCCTGCACCGCCGCTGCCGCCGGGCTGGTCGGGCAAGCAGCATGCCTGTCAGGCGCTCGCCGGGCTGGTGCGCCATCCGGTGCTGTTGTTCCAGGATGCCGACGTGCGTTTGTCCCCCGCCGCCGCCCGTCTGACCAGCGGCGCCCTGCTGTCGGGCGGGGACGGTCTGGTCAGCGGCTTCCCGCGCGAGGAAACCGGGACGCTGGCCGAGGCGCTGGTGATCCCGCTGATCCATTTCCTGTTGCTGGGCTACCTGCCGATGGCGGGAATGCGGCGGTCCACCGACCCGCGCTTCGGCGCCGCCTGCGGCCAGCTGATCGCGGTGCGGAAGGACGCCTATCTGGCGGCCGGGGGCCATGCGGCCATCGCGGCGTCGCTGCACGACGGGGTGACGTTGCCGCGGGCCTTCCGCCGGGCCGGGCAGGGCACCGACCTGTTCGACGCCACCGGCCTTGCCCGCTGCCGGATGTATCGCGGCTGGCGCGAGCTGTGGTCCGGCTTCTCCAAGAACGCGACTGAGGGGATGGCGACCCCGGCCGCCCTGCCGGTCTGGACTCTGCTGCTGTTCGGCGGCCATGTGCTGCCCTGGATGCTGCTGGGCTGGGCGGCTCTGCACCGGCTGCCCGTGGCGGCGGTCGTCCTGGCCGGGCTGGCGGCGGTGGCCGGGGTGATCTTCCGCCTGCTGCTGGCCGTCCGTTTCCGCCAGAGCGTCGTCGGCGCCCTGCTGCACCCGGTCGGAATCCTCATCATGCTGGCGATCCAATGGTCTGCGCTGCTGCGCGCGCGCCATGGCAAGCCGTCGGAATGGCGGGGCAGGGCCTATCCGGCCGGGCCGGGACCGGACGCGCCATGACCCCCTGGCTGCGCCGGAATGGGCACCGCATCTTCCACCCACTGGCCGGCGCCGACGCCGCCACGCTCGCCACCGTGCTGCGCGACGGCGGCGGTGTGGGGCCGCTGCACCTGCACCGCGTCGCGACCGCGGTCGGCGCCGCCGCGATCCGCGCACCGTTCGACCTGCTGGAGCAGCGCCGGGTGAAGCGGCTGGCGGGGCAGGGCAGGGCCGCAGGGCCGCCGCCGCTGTTCATCCTCGGCCACTGGCGCAGCGGCACCACCCATCTGCTGAACCTGCTGGCCCAGGATCCCCGGTTCGCCGCTCCCGATCCGCTGGCGGTCGGCCTGCCCTGGGGCTTCCTCGGCCTGAGTTCCTTCTGGCGCTCAAGGATGGAGGAATGGCTGCCGCCCGACCGCATCATCGACGCCATGCCGGTCGACCCGACCTCCCCACAGGAGGACGAACTGGCTTTGGCCCTGATGCAGCCGCTGTCCTACTACCACGGCATCTTCTTCCCCAAGCATCTGCGCCGCGCCTTCCGCCAGGGCGTGTTGTTCGAGGATTGCCGGCCGGAGGCCGTCGACCTGTGGCGCCGCCGGATGGACCTCTACCTGACCAAGATGCAGATCTATTGCGGCGGCCGGCGCCTGCTGATCAAGAATCCGGCCCACACGCCCAAGCTGGCGAAGTTGCTGGCCCTGCGACCGGACGCCGTTTTCGTCCACATCCACCGCGACCCTTACGAGGTCTTCAGCTCCACCCGCCGCATGCTGCTGACCCTGCTGCGGGAGTTCTCGCTGCAATCCTACGATTCGCGTGTGGTCGACGGTTTGGTGCTGGACCTCTACCCGGCGATGATGGCGCGGTTCGACCGTGACCGGGCGTTGCTGCCACCCGGCAGGCTGGTGGAAATCCGCTATGACCGCTTCATCGCCGACCCGCTGGAGACCCTGCGCGTAATCTATGATGGGCTTGCTCTCGGCCCGTTCGAGCCGGTGCGGCCGCGGGTCGAGCGCTACCTCGCAGACGTGCGCGACTACCGCCGCGCCCGCCACGATCTGGAGGACCCGGCCCGCAGCGCCGTCCGTCGGCGCTGGGCCTTCGCCTTCGACCGCTGGGGCTATTGAGCCGTCACGTCTCGCCGCGTTCCTCGCGCTTGGCCTGCTGCCAGAGGGCTTCCATCTCGTCCAGCGTGGCGTCCTGCGGTTTGCGCCCGCCGTCGGCCAGCAACGCTTCGATGCGGTGGAAGCGGCGTTCGAACTTGGCGTTGGTGCCGCGCAGTGCCGCCTCCGGCTCCACCTTCAGCCGGCGGGCGAGGTTGACCAGCGCGAACAGCAGGTCGCCCAACTCGTCGGCCACCCGTTCCTGAGCCGAATTCGCGTCCATCTCCGCCCGCAGCTCCCGCACCTCCTCCTCGATCTTGTCGAGGATGTCGCGGGCGTCGGTCCAGTCGAAGCCGACGCGCGCCGCGCGGTTCTGCAGCTTCAGCGCGCGGGTCAGCGCCGGCAGCCCGGCGATCACGCCCTCCAGCGCCGACGGCGCCCGACCTTCCTCGGCAGCCTTCGCCGCCCGTTCGGCCGCCTTGTGGTCCTCCCAGCGCGAGGTCTGCTGGTCGGACGACTTCACTTCCTCCGGTCCGAAGACGTGGGGGTGGCGGCGGATCATCTTGTCGGTAATGACACCGGCGACCTCGTTGAAGTCGAACAGCCCTTCTTCGCGCGCCATCTGGCTGTAATAGACGACCTGGAACAGCAGATCGCCCAACTCCTCGCGCAGGGCGATCTTGTCGTCCTTCTCGATGGCGTCGGCGACCTCATAGGCCTCCTCGATCGTGTGCGGCGCGATGGAGCGATAGGTCTGCTCCAAATCCCACGGACACCCGCCGTCGGGATTCCGCAGCCGCGCCATCACGTCGAGCAGCCGGTCGATGTTGCGGGTCATGTCGTGCCGTCTCCGATTGCGGGGAGGGGAAAGTCCGCGACGATAGCGGACAGGCGGCGACGGGGGAAGGTTTGCCGCACCGGTACTGACATTCCTACTTTGCGGCCACTCATTCAGCACATAATCAGCATTATGGAAACATTTTCGGCGCACTTCGGTTATTGTCCCACTCCCGGTAAAGGCCTATATTTCCGACAGGCGCCGGCGTAAATTTGGCCATGCCGGGAACCCTTCGGGGCCGCTGGGATGCGATGGCTCCCAGGCCGGCGCTTCTCAGTCCAGCGAGTTTCGAACCAATTCCCCGCGCCGATGAAAGCGCGGCAGGTCGGCAGGACGCATCCGACGGAAGGATTGCAGATAAACTTCCTTGCCGTCGCGTATCGCCTTAAGAGCGGCATACCACCATTTCCCGTTGAAATGCGCGACAACGACGTGGTGATCACGGTCCGCCCGGACCTCGCCATGGTCAAGTACCTCTTGAAGGTATGCGAAAATCTCAGTTGTCCATGCGTGGTGCCCATGAGTGTCTCGGGTTCCGCCAGACAGGAACACGCGCGCCGTCTTCGCCTTCAGATGGGTCTGAATATCGAGCGGCAGCTTGGCAACCACGATCACACCCGACGCATCTCCCTCCAAAAAATCCTTCACGCCAACCGGTCCCCGCTACGATGTTCGGGCGTGACGCTATCTCAGACGATGAAGAGGAGAAAGCCGGCGACTGCATACAACCGCGCGACAAATAGCCTGCCCTGTCTTGCCCCTCCCGCACCGCAGCAATCCAGCCATGCGGCAAGCGGGACCGCAGGCGCACTGTGCCCCCTTGCCGGATTTCGATAGCAAACCTATTAAATAGGGATGCTACAAGATAAGCCTCTACGCCTTCCTCCCAATTTCGGCCTGCACCTGTTCCGCGCCTCCCATCTGTGGCGGCGGGCGGCGAACAAGGTGCTGGCGGACAGCGGATTTTCCACCTCGGCCATCGCGCCGCTGATGCTGCTGGCCGAGCTCGGCGACGGACTGCGGCAGCGCGAATTGGCGGAAGAGATGGGCGTCGAAGGCCCGTCGCTTGTCCGTCTTCTCGACGGGCTGGAAGCGGCCGGGCTGCTGGAACGGCGCGAGGATGCCTGCGACCGCCGGGCGAAGACCCTGCACATGACCGACGCCGGCCGTCAGCTGTTGATTCAGGTGAATGACGCATTGAACGACGTCCGCCAGCGGTTGATGGCAGAGGCGACGGAGGCCGACGTGGAAGCCTGCTATCGCGTGCTTTCCATCATCGAGGCCAACGCCAAGCGTGAACAGAACTGACCGGTGCGTGTTCTCCGGGGATGCGCCACGGCCAGGACCGGCCGCGCTGCGCCTCCGGCCGTATCGGTGCGGTGATCGAGGAACCAAGACCGTGACATTTCTTCCTTCCTTCCGGGCCGTGGCCCGGATCGCCGTGACCCTGCTGGTGACCGTGGCGGCGGTCGGCGGCGGACTGTGGCTGTGGGATTACTATATGAACGAGCCCTGGACCCGCGACGGCCGCGTCCGCGCCGACATCGTCCAGATTTCCTCCGACGTCGCCGGGCTGGTGACCGACGTGCGGGTGGCCGACAACCAGCTGGTCCACAAGGGCGAGGTGCTGTTCGTCGTCGATCCCGGCCGCTACCGGCTGGCGGAGGAGCAGGCGCAGGCCAACCTCGACAGCGCCAAGGCCGAGCTGGCCTATCGCACCGCCGAGGCGCACCGGTACGAGCAACTGGGCAACAACGTCGTCTCCACCGCCCAGCGCCAGGAGGTAAATTCGGCGATGGCCAAGGCCGCCGCTGCAACCAAGCAGGCGGAGGCGGCGCTTGACCTCGCCCGCTTCAACCTCGGCCGTACGGAGGTGAGGGCGACCGTCGACGGCTATGTCACCAACCTGCAGATGAAGGCCGGAAACTATGTCGCTGCCGGGCAGGCGGTCGTGGCGCTGATCGACAGCCATTCCTTCTATGTCATGGGCTATTTCGAAGAAACCAAGCTACCGCGCATCCATATCGGCGCCCCCGTCTCGGTTCGGATCATGGGCGTGAGCACCGAACTGCGTGGGCGGATCGACAGCATCACCCGCGCCATCGTCGACCGCGACCGGGCGGAGGGCACCGGGCTGGTCGCCAACGTCAACCCGACCTTCAACTGGGTGCGGCTGGCCCAGCGTATCCCCGTGCGCATCGCCCTGGACGAGGTGCCGGAGTCGCTCCAGATGGTTGCCGGGCGCACCGCGACGGTGTCTGTGGTGGGGGCCACTGACAGAACGCCGAAGGTCGCCGAACTGCCGGCCGGGCAGTGAGCGCAAGGCGATGCCCAAAGCCCCTACCCTCGACGAGCTGGTCTTTTCGCTGAAGTCCTTCGCCGCCTCCATGCTGGCGCTCTACGTCGCGTTCGGCATGGGGCTACCGCGTCCCTTCTGGGCGATGCTGACCGCCTATGTGGTGTCGAGCCCGCTGTCGGGCACCGTTCGGTCGAAGGCGGTCTATCGCGTCGCCGGTACGGTGGTCGGCAGCATCGCCGCCATCGTCCTGACGGTGGAACTGGTCAATGCGCCGGAGCTGCTGTCGCTGGCGGTCGGGCTTTGGGTCGGCGGCTGCCTGTTCATCTCGCTGCTGGACCGCACGCCGCGCAGCTACGCCTTCATGCTGGCGGGCTACACCGCCGGGCTGATCGTCTTTCCCGGCGTCGCCAATCCGGAGGCGATCTTCGACACCGGGCTGGCCCGGGTGGAAGAGATCATCCTCGGCATCGTCTGCGCCACCGTCATCCACAGCGTGATCCTGCCGCGCGGCATGGGACCGGTGCTGCTCGGCAAGCTGGACGCCGCGCTACGCGATGCGGAGCGCTGGACGCTCGACGCGCTGGAACAGGTCACCACCGACACGCGACTGCAAGACCGCCACAGGATGGCGACCGACCTGACCGAACTGCGGGTGATGACCACCCACCTGCCCTACGACACGTCCGATCTGCGCTGGATGACCCGGCCGATGCGGGCCTTGCAGGACCGCATGGTCTATCTGCTGCCGGTGCTGACCGCCGTGCATGATCGGCTGGGTGCGTTGCGGCGGCCGGACGGGGCGATACCACCGGATGTGGCGCCGGTGGTGGCTGCCGTGCGGGACTGGATCGCTGCCGGTGCGGCTGCGGATCCGGCGGACGCCGCCCGGCTGATCGGCTGGCTCGACCGGCTGGAAGCGGAGGAAGCGGGGCGGGCTTCGGCCGGCTGGCAGGCGGCGACACGCTTCAGCTTCATCCGGCGCCTGCGGTCGCTGGTGGAGATCCACCGCGACTGCCGGGACCTGCGGGCGCACATCGCAACCGGCGACCACGACCTGCCCGATCATCTCGACCCGCTGGCCCGCAAGCGCTCCCGCGGCGTCTTCCATCTTGACCAGGGCATGGCGGCTTGGTCGGCGGCGGCGGCCCTGCTGGGCATCACCACCGTCTGCGCCTTCTGGATCCTGACCGGCTGGTCTTCCGGGGCGGCGGCGGCGATGATGGTGGCGGTCTTCACCTGCTTCTTCGCGTCCTTCGACGATCCGGTACCGGGCATCCGCCTGTTCCTGGTCTACACGCTGGCGTCCATCCCGCTGTCGGCCTTCTATCTGCTGGTGGTGCTGCCGTCCTTCGACAGTTTCCCCATGCTGGTGCTGTGCCTGGCGCCGACGCTGGTGGGCCTGGGCATCTTCGTCGCCCGGCCGGCGACAATGGGCAAGGCGATGGCGCTGATCTTCGGCGTCGGCGGCTCGCTCAGCCTGCTCGACACCGGCAACGGCGATTTCGCCTCCTTCCTGAACAGCAGCACCGGGCAGATCGTCGGCATCGTCACGGCGATGCTGGTCACCCGCATGTGCCGGTCGGTGGGCGCGGCCTGGAGCGCGCGGCGCATGCTGCACATCGGCTGGCGCGAGATCGCCGATCTGGCGCGAATGGGCGGGGAGCCGGCGAATGACGGGTTCGAAAGCCGCATGCTGGACCGCGTCGGGCTGCTGTCGGCCCGGCTGGCGCAGGCCGGAGGGTCGGTGGATGTGGACGCCATCGACGCGGTGCGCGACCTGCGCGTCGGGCTGAACGTGGTGGAGCTTCAGCGGGCACGCCCTGTTCTGGGTGTGGCGGGCGGGGCGGCTCTGGAGCGTCTGCTGCGCGGCGTCGCTGCCCATTTCCGTGCCCTGTCCGCCAAGCGGCCCGACCCGGCGCCGACCGAGCTGCTGGACAGCATGGACGATCTGCTGTCGGCCATCGACGCCGCCCCACCCTGCCCCGAGCGCGACCGCGCCGTGGTGGCGCTGGCTTCCCTGCGGCGCGCCCTGTTCCCGGACGCAGCCCTGGAGGCGCAACCGATCGCCCCAGAGGGGACCCACGAGCCGCTGCAACAGGAAAGGGCACGCGCATGATCGGTGAAATCGACGTCTACGGCCTGTTCCTGCCGCCGCTGTTGATCCTGGCGGTGGTGGCCTGGGCGGTATCGGCGCTACTGCGCCGGGGCTTGCGCGCCATCGGCGCCTATGGCTGGGTCTGGCACGCGCCGCTGTTCGACTTCGCGCTCTATGTGCTGGTGCTGAGCGGCCTTGCCGGCCTGTGGTCGATCTGGTCCGCCTGAAATCGTCCACACCATGACGGTTGCGGCGTGCTAGTCTGCGCACCATGACCGCCCCGCTGTCGCAGCCATTTTCCATGCCCGGCATGACGCCCGATGCCGACGCCGAGAGCGCCTGGATCGACGTGATCCGGAAGATGGACGAGACCTATGCCAATCTCGTGACGCAGCAGGTGGAGCTGGAACGCAAGAACGCCGAGTTGGAGGAGGCGCAGGCCTTCATCGCCAGCGTTCTGGGTTCCATGACCGACGTTCTGATCGCCTGCGACCGCGACGGCCGGATCGAGCAGACCAACCCGGCAGCCGAACGGGCGCTGGGCTGTGCCGGGCGCGAGCTGACCGGGCGGCCGCTGCGCGATTTCCTCGACCCCGCCTTCCATCCCGCCTTCGCCCGCCTGTGCAGCGCCGCCCTTCAGCGCGAGGAGGCCAGCGATGTGGAGCTTTCCCTGCGCGGGCCGGCTGGCCCCTTCCCCATCGCGGTCAACAGCACGGTGCGCTACGACCAGCGCGGCCATGCCATCGGGCTGGTTCTGGTCGGCCGGCCGGTGGGCGAGCTGCGCCGCGCCTACCGCGACCTCGCCGCTGCCCATGAAGGGCTGAAGCAGACCCAGCAGCAGCTCGTCCATTCGGAAAAGATGGCATCGCTTGGTCGGCTGGTCGCCGGCGTGGCGCATGAACTGAACAACCCGATCTCCTTCGTCTATGGCAACGCCCATGCCATGCGCCGCTATGTCGACCGCATGACCGCCTATCTCGACCGCGTGCATGAAGGCGCCAACCCGGCGGAACTGGCAGCCCTGCGCAAGGAACTGCGCATCGACCGCGCCCGCGCCGACGCCGCGGCGACCCTGGACGGCATGCTGGAGGGGACGGAGCGGGTGCGCGACATCGTCGCGGAGCTTCGCCGCTTCTCATCGGAACAGAAGCACGCCTCGGAACGCTTTGATCTGACGGGACTTCTTCGCTCCGCCGTCACCTGGGTCGCCAAGGCGCAGATGCCTGACCTGACCGTCGTCTTCGACCTGCCTGACACGCTGGACATCGCCGGCCATCCCGGCCACCTGCATCAGGTCGCCATGAATCTGGTCCAGAACGCCATCGACGCCATGGCCGGGGCGGCCGTCAAGCGGCTGGAACTGCATGGCCGGGAGGAGGCGGGAACGGTCGTCGTCACCATCCGCGATACCGGACACGGCATTCCCGATGCGATCGTAGGCCGCGTTTTCGATCCCTTCTTCACCACCAAGCCGGTCGGCAAGGGCACCGGGCTCGGCCTGTCGATCAGTTACCAGCTGGTGCGCGACCATGGCGGCGATCTGGCCGCCGCGAACCATCCGGATGGCGGGGCGCTGTTCACCCTCACCCTGCCGGCGGCTGGGCGCCGGGAAGGAGCCGTGCGATGAGAGAGCGCCCGCTGTCGGTGCTGTGGCTGCAATCGGGCGGCTGCGGCGGTTGCACCATGTCGCTGCTCTGCGCCGAATCGCCGGACCTGATGACGCTGCTGGAAACCGCCGGCATCCGCCTCCTCTGGCACCCGAGCCTTTCGGAGGAAATCGGGGCCGAGGCGGTGGACCTGTTCGAGCGCATCCTGTCGGGGGCCGAGCCGCTGGACGTGCTGTGCGTGGAGGGATCGCTTCTGCGCGGGCCGAACGGCACCGGACGCTTCCATGTGCTGGCGGGCACCGGACGGGCGAGCATCGACTGGGCGCGCGATCTTGCCGCCGTCGCCGGAACTGTGGTCGCGGTCGGCACCTGTGCGGCCTTCGGCGGCATCACCGCAGGGGGCGAGAACATCGCCGACGCCTGCGGCCTGCAGTATGAGGGCACGCAGCGCGGCGGCGCCCTGGGCGCGGAGTTTCGGGCGCGCGGCGGCCTGCCGGTGGTGAACGTCGCCGGCTGCCCGACCCACCCGAACTGGGTGACCGAGACGCTGATGCTGCTCGCCGAGGATGCGCTTGCCGCCGCCGATCTGGACGTCTACCAGCGCCCGCGCTTCTACGCCGACCATCTGGTCCACCATGGCTGCCCGCGCAACGAGTATTACGAGTACAAGGCCAGCGCGGAAAAACCCTCCGATCTCGGCTGTCTGATGGAGCATATGGGCTGTCTCGGCACCCAGGCGCATGCGGACTGCAACACCCGCCTGTGGAACGGCGAGGGGTCCTGCACCCGAGGCGGCTATGCCTGCATCAACTGCACGGCGCCGGGCTTCGAGGAGCCGGGGCACCCGTTCCAGCAGACGCCGAAATTCGCCGGCATCCCCATCGGCCTGCCCACCGACATGCCGAAGGCGTGGTTCGTGGCGCTGGCCTCCCTCGCCAAGGCGGCGACGCCGGAACGGGTGCGCCGCAACGCCGCCGCCGACCGCATCGTCGTCGCCCCCACCGTCCGCCCCACCCGGAAAGGCTGACCCGGTGAGCAAAGAGCCCAAACGTCGCCTGATCGTCGGCCCTTTCAACCGTGTAGAAGGCGATCTTGAAGTTAGACTTGAGATTTCCGGCACAAGTGTTTCTGCTGGCTATGTGAATTCACCACTGTTTCGTGGATTCGAGCGCATCCTGGAGGGTCGCGACCCGATGGACGCGCTGGTGGTGGCGCCGCGCATCTGCGGCATCTGCTCCGTCTCGCAAAGCCATGCGGCGGCGCTGGCGCTGGCCGGCGTGATGGGGCTGGAGATGCCGCGCAACGGCCTGCTCGCCACCAACCTGATGACGGCGACGGAGAATGTCGCCGACCACCTGACCCATTTCCACCTGTTCTTCATGCCCGACTTCGCCCGCTCCGCCTATGAAGAGCGTCCCTGGTTCGGACAGGCGGAGGCGCGTTTCAAGGCGGCGCAGGGCAGTGCCGTGCGCCGCGCCACCGCAGCGCGGGCGGAGCTGTTCCATGTGCTGGGCATCCTGGGCGGCAAGTGGCCGCACACGCTGACGCTCCAGCCCGGCGGCGTCACGCGGGCGGTGGATGCGCGTGACCGGGTGCGTTTGCTCGCCACCGTCCGCAGTTTCCGCCGCTTCCTGGAAGACAGCCTGTTCGGCGCACCGCTGGAGCGCGTGCTGGCTCTTGCCTTGCCGGAGGATCTGGAGCGCTGGAGGGTCTCCGGCCCGTCCGGCGACTTCCGCCTGTTCCTGGAGATTGCCGAGGATCTGGACCTCGCCCATCTCGGCAAAGCCTACGGCCGCTTCCTCAGCCACGGCGCCTATGCCGGCATGGAGGGCGGACATCTCTACCGTAGAGGCACCTTCGCCGACGGACAGGACGCTCCCTTCGATCCGGATCAGGTGGCGGAGCATCACCGCTTTAGCCGGATGGCCGGGCAGGACCGCCCGCACCCGCCCTTCGCCGGCTCGACCGTGCCGGATGGAATGGACGAAACGGGGTATAGCTGGTGCAAGGCGCCACGCTTGGCCGGCCTGCCCTATGAGACCGGCGCGATTGCCCGGCAGCTGGTGGACGGCCATCCGCTGATCCGGGCGCTGGTGGCGCAGGATGGCGGATCGGTGCGCAGCCGCGTCATCGCCCGCCTGCTGGAACTGGCACGCACCACCGACGCGATGGAAGGCTGGCTGCGCGCCATCGATCCGGCTGCCCCTTGGTGCGTGGCGGCGGAGATGCCGGACAGCGCCCAGGCGGTGGGTTTGACGGAAGCGGCGCGGGGAGCCCTGGGACACTGGCTGCGGGTGGAGCGCGGGCGCATCGCCGGCTATCAGATCATCGCCCCGACGACCTGGAACTTCTCACCGCGCGACCTCGACGGGGTGCCCGGTCCTCTGGAGCAGGCCCTGGTCGGCGCTCCGGTGCAGGAGGGAGAGCGTACGCCGCTGTCGGTGCAGCACATCGTCCGGTCCTTCGACCCCTGCATGGTGTGTACGGTGCATTAGAACATTATCATTTTGTATCATCGCTTTAGGCGGAGAACTTCGAAGTTTCTCCGAAATCCGTTCGGCAGGATGCTGAAGAATAGCTCTGCCTCCGTTGCCGTCTCCCATCCCCGCCATGCTCCGCGCATGCCCTGGTGGAGGTCAGGCAAAAAGAATGCCCGCGGGTAGTGTGGGCCAGCGCGGGAAATCCGCAGAAAATTGCGGATTCCTTGCATCTCATTTCACTCGCTTGCAGAGGCTTTCACAGCCACATTCTCCGGGCGGTCGGGGCGGTGGGTGGGCCACCGCCCGCGCCGCTCTACCGGAGGGCAAGAGGATGGATAAAATCCTCACTCTCCTGATCCTGCTGTTGCAGGTGCTCAAGCTGCTGCTTGAATACCTGAACCGCTGATCGGGCGGGCGTGCCGGGGCTCGCATCCTCGGTACGCCTTCCCCGAAAATAGTCCTCGACGGACTATTTATCAAAGTGATTCGCTGCATGCAGCGTTCCGCTCAGAACGACCGATGTTCGCGCGGAGCCCGCCCGCCAAGTCTGCATGGGTCAACCCGCCGGACAATATGTCAAGACTTTACCCCTTTCACGCCCCGCACCAACGGTCAGGACGCGATGAACGCCGCGTAGGACATGACGCCGACGAACATCATCAAGGAAACCATGCGTGCCATTTGAACCTCCATCGGACGGGAGATATCCGTCCTGTTGGACGAGATGTAATCCCGCGCAGGTCTGGGATAAACGCACGGATCCTGTTTTCACCGTTCGGCCAGCGCGAACAATCCAACCCTCCCGCTGCGGCAACTGCGCAGCCATAGTGGCAACCAACTTGCCACTTGCCATGCATGCTGTAATGTTGATGTCCACAATCGCTGCTATATCGAGCGATGGGTCCGGAAATATGCAGTCCGATCAATGACCTGACCTGACCGCCGGTCCTGGCATGGAACTTGTACAAACGAAGGTTCGGCGGCAGGGCGCCGCTCCATCGGACAGAGGCCGGGACACGGGAATGGATTTGGCGGGGGACGAAAGCGGTCGCGGGGCGGCGCGGATCCTGGTGTTGGGCATCGGCAACATCTTGTGGGCCGACGAGGGCTTCGGCGTCCGCACGGTGGAGCGTCTGGCCGCTGATTGGCGCTTTCCCGACACCGTCACCCTGATGGATGGCGGGACCCAAGGCCTGTATCTGCTGCCGCATCTTGAAGCTGCCGACGCGCTGATCGTGGTCGACGCCATCGACTATGGTCTGCCGCCCGGCACGCGCCGGGTCTTCCACGGGGATGACGTGCCGGCCTTCCTCGGCGCCAAGAAGATGAGCCTGCACCAGACCGGCTTTCAGGAGGTGCTGGCCAGCGCCATGTTCCTCGGCCGCTGCCCGCAAACGCTGATCCTGGTCGGCGTCCAGCCCGAATGCCTGGAGGATTACGGCGGCGGCCTGACCGACACCGTCGCCGCCCAGGTCGCCCCCACCATCGACGTCATCCTGAACCTTCTGCGCGATGAGTTCGGCGTGGTGGGCACGCCCGTTGAGGCCTCCACCGACATCGCCGCCCCGGCCATCGCCCGCGATGCCTATGAGGGCGGTCGCCCGAGTGCTGAAGACGCCTGCCGCATCGGCGACCCCCGCATTCTGGCGGCCCTGTCCGTCCCTGAGACCTAAGCGGAGCGCCCGGCCATGTGCATCGGCATTCCCCTGCGCCTCACCGGTGTCGACGGCGTCGCCGGCCGGACGGAGGACGGGTCGCTCATCGACCTGTCGCTGGTCCCGGAGGCCAGTCCCGGCGACTGGGTGCTCGGCTTCCTCGGCGCGGCGCGGCGTCTGCTGGAACCGGAAGAAGCAGCCCAGATCCTCGACGCGCTGGCGGCGATGGCCGCGGCGCTGGACGGGGAACGGCTCGACAGCGCCTTCGCCGACCTGACCGACCGCGAACCGACCCTTCCCCCCCACCTGGAGGCGGCCCGCGCGGCCGGCCTGACGGAGGCCTGACGCCCATGACCGACCTTGCCCCGCCGCCCGCCAAACCGCGGCTGCCCCTGCCGCCACTGGTCGATCTGCTGACCGACGTCCATCGCTATCCGCGGCTCGACCATGCCGACGACCGGCCCTGGCTGGACGATTCGGGCGAGGATTGGCCGGCCAAGAATTGGGTGGTCTTCCTGCCCGGCCACGGCAAGGGCAATGCCGAGACCGCCGACGTCGCCGTCATCCTGCCGGAGTTGGTCCGCGCCCTGCACCCGCGTCTGACCCCGGCGGTGGCCGGCGAGGCGGCGGAGCGCGCGATCCTGTCACTGACCGGCATGATGAGCCTGCCGGCGCTGGTCTTCCTGCGCGGCGACCGGCTGCTGGGCAGCATCCCGCGCGTGCGCGACTGGAACGATTATCTGCAGCGGATCGGTGAGATCCTGGAAGGCGCTTCGGAAGGCGGTGCAGCATGAGTTCCCTGTTCGGCATGACCTATCCGCCGGTCGGCTTCGGCCCCGGCAGCCAGCCCGACGCGACCGAAGAGGGGCTGGAGTATTTGCCGATGCCGTCAGGCATGCGCGTCTACGAACCGCATTTGCCGGAAGTCGCCGATCCCGCCCGCGCCGCCGCTGCCCGTGCCGTGCTGACCCGCATCCACGAGGCGCTCGCCAATTGGTCGGCCGGCGAGGAAATCCGCATCCCGGTCGATGATCTCGACGCCCCGGTGCTGGCCCTGGTCGATGAAGCGCTGGGCGAGGGCGAGGTCGCGGTCAAGGTGGAGCGGGCCGGCGACCGGCTGGAGATTCAGGAGGCGTCGCTGGCCGGCGTCTGGCGCGTGCGTGGCTTCGGTGACGGAACGACGCGCGAAAGCCTGCTGGTCGGCAGCTTCCCGCGGGTGGCGCTGAACCGCGCCTTCACCGCCGCCGCAACGACCGCGACCGGGCCGGCGCCGGCCGGGCTGATGAACGGAATGCCGATCCTGACCGAGTTGCTGGACCGAAGCGCCGCCTGGCGCCGCGGCGACGCTCCCCATGCGGTGAATTTCAGCCTGCTGCCCCACACGCCCGAAGACCTCACCTTCATCGAGCAACGGCTGGGTGTGGGTGCCACCACCATCCTGTCGCGCGGCTACGGCAATTGCCGCGTCACCGCCACCGCGACGCCGAATGTCTGGTGGGTGCGCTATTACAACTCGGTCGACACGCTGATCCTCGACACGGTGGAGATCGTCGACGTGCCGGCGGTGGTCTGCGCCGCGGCGGAGGACATCGCCGACAGCGCCGAGCGGCTGGCCGAGATTCTCGACGCGCTGGCGACCGATCTGGAGCGGGTGCGATGAGCGCCGCCGCCTCCCGCTTCGAGGGCTCCTATCTGGGCGACGCCACGCGCATCGGCGCGGCCACCCGGATGGAATGCAAGATCTGCTGGCATGTCTACGATCCGGCGGAGGGTTGCGAGCACTGGCAGGTGCCGCCCGGCACGGGCTTCGCCGCCCTGCCCGACCATTGGCGCTGCCCGGTCTGCGACGGCGCCCGCGACCAGTTCATGGCGCTGGAGGGCGAGCCGATCACGGCCGATGCGGCTGCGGATTCCGTCCCGCTGGCGGACGCCGGCCCTGCCCTGCCGACCGAGACCATCGCACGGCTAGAAGCGGCCTTCCGCGAGATCCACACCGCGCAGATGCGCGGCCTGCCCATCGTCAACGACGCGCTGGCGGTGAAGGCCGTGGGTTTCCGCCGCCATGGCGAGCGCTGGCTTGGCGCGCTGGTGACGCCCTGGTTCCTGAACCTCGTCCTGTTGCCCGGTGAGGGCGACGAATGGTCGGAACTGGTGCCGGGCGCGAAGGAGCTGATCGAGTTTCCGTCCGGCCGCTACGAATTCGTCCATGCCAACCGCAAGGGCGTGGGCGCCTACAAGGCCTGCTCCCTGTTTTCGCCGATGTTCGAGTTCGCCTCGATGCTCCAGGCGACCGAAACGGCCTCGGCGGCTCTGGTCTCCCTCTTCGATCCCTCCATCCGCGAAGACGGCGCCCAGACCGCCGAGATCCGCCGCCGGCGCGAGGAGGAACTCGCCCCGCCGCCCGATCCCGCAACGACCCAAGTCGAATCGGTGGTCGACCCGGCGCGCCCGTCCCGCCGGGCGCTGCTCGGCATGGGGTCCGCAGAGGCCGCCGATGCATGAGATGGCGCTCTGCGAAAGTCTGCTCCAGGCGATGGAGGAGGCCGGGCGGGCGAACGGCTTCAGCCGCGTGACCAAGGTCCGGCTGGAGATCGGCCGCTTCGCCGGGGTGGAGGTGGAGGCTCTGCGCTTCGGCTTCGACGTGGTGACGCGCGGCTCGCTGGCCGACGGGGCGGAGCTGGTGGTGCTGGAGGTGCCGGGCCGCGGCTGGTGCTTCGACTGCAACGACACGGTGGATCTGGACGACCGGCTGTCGCCCTGCCCACACTGCGGCGGCAGCCGGCTGCACCCGAATGGCGGCACCGAGATGACGATCAAGGATCTCGAGGTCGAGTGAGGCAGGTCGAATGAAGAAGGATTCCGCGCGATGACCGATCCCGCCCGTCCCGGCATCCTGGTGGTGGATGACGAGCCGCGCTCCGTCGAGGTCATCGCCCGCCTGCTGGACGAGGAGTTCGAGGTGTTCACCGCCCTGTCGGCGGAGGAGGCCCTGCGCCTGCTGGAAACCGAGTGGATCCAGGTCGTCTTCTCCGACCAGCGGATGCCGGAGGTCAGCGGCGTGGAGTTCCTGACGCAGGTACGCGAACGCTGGCCCGACGTGGTGCGGATCGTCATCACCGGCTACATCGATCCCGAGGACATCATCGGTGCCATCAACACCGCCGGCATCCACCAGTTCATTACCAAGCCCTGGCACCCCGACCATCTGCTGTTGACCGCCCGCAACGCTGCGAAGCTGTACCAGCTCCAGCGCGAGCATGACCGGCTGACCAACGAACTGAAGCTGCTGCCGCCGCTGGCCGAGACCCGCGTCGCGACCAAGCGCGAGCGGGTGCGCCAATCCTACCGCTTCGACGGCCTGATCCGTGCCGAGGGCAGCCCGGTGGAGGAGGTCTGCCGGCAGGCGAAACGGGTGGCGGGCTTCAACGTCCCGGTTCTGGTGCTGGGCGAGACCGGCACCGGCAAGGAACTGCTGGCCCGCGCCATCCATTACGGCAGCCCGCGCTCCGACCAGCCCTTCTACTGCGAGAATTGCGGCGCCATCCCGGACGAACTGCTGGAAAGCGAGCTGTTCGGCCACAAGAAGGGCGCCTTCACCGGTGCCCACACCAACCGTGTCGGCCTGCTGGAGCAGGCGGACGGCGGCACCATCTTCCTGGACGAGATCGGCGACATCAGCCCGGCCTTTCAGGTCCGGCTTCTGCGCTTCCTGCAGGAGGGCGAGATCAGGCCGGTGGGGTCCAACGAGACACGGCGGGTCGATGTCCGCGTGGTCGCCGCCACCCACCGCGACCTGACCGCCGAGGTGAAGGCCGGCCGCTTCCGCGAGGATCTCTATTACCGGCTCAGCACCATGACGCTGACCATGCCGCCGTTGCGCGACCGGCCGGACGACGTCCCGGTTCTGGCCCGCCACATCCTGGACCGGCTGTCCGCCGCCCACGGCAAGCCGGTGACCGGCTTCGCCCCCGACACGCTGGCCTGCCTGGAGGCCTATGGCTGGCCCGGCAACGTGCGCGAGTTGCAGAACGAGATCATGCGCATGCTGGTGCTGTGCGAGGGCGAGACGCTGGGGGCAGACCTGCTGTCCGACCATGTGCTGCGCGGTGCCGCGCTGAACGCCCGCCCGGCGTCGCCGGAAGACGGACCGCTGCCGCCGCTCGACTTGATCGGCCAGGGCGGGCCGTTGAAGTCCCGGATCGAGCGGGTGGAGGCCGGCATCCTGATGGAAACGCTGGTCCGCTGCCGCTGGAACAAGAGCAAGGCCGCCGATGAACTCGGCCTGTCGCGCATGGGCCTACGCGCCAAGCTGGAACGCTATGGCATTGAGCGCGGGCCGGCACAGCGGCATTGATGCCGCACTCTACCGATCACCAAAACCACAAGAACCCCGAGGAGCCGTTCGATATGTCGAAGATCACTCGCCTTGCCGCCATCTCTGCGGCCATCGCGCTTGCCGCCACCCCGGCGCTGGCCCATCCCGGCCATCTCGCCGGGGCCGGCTTCCTCGACGGCGCCGCGCATCCGTTGGGCGGGCTCGACCACCTGATCGCCATGGTCACCGTCGGCGTCTATGGCGCGACCATCGGCGGGCGCGCCGTGCTCGCGGTGCCGGGGGCGTTCCTGGCCGCCATGCTGGCGGGTGGGCTGTTCGCGCTGACCGGTGGCGAACTGCCGCTGGTCGAGCCGACCATCTACGCCTCCACCGTCGTGCTGGCCCTGCTGTGCGTCATGCCGATGTCGCGCAACGGTCTGATCGGCGTGGTCTTCGCCGCCGGCTTCGGCCTGTTCCACGGCTTCGCCCATGGCGCGGAGATGCCGGCCGACGCCGCGGCGGTTGGCTATGCCGCCGGCTTCCTCGCCAGCACCGCCGGTCTGCATGCGGTCGGTGTGGCGATTGGTTACGCGATCCATCGCCTGATCGGCCGGCCGGAAGAGGCCCTGCAGTAAGGCGCCGCTTGCCCCCTCCCCAACCCTCCCCCGCCTGCGGCGGTGGAGGGGGCGGTGCGGCATTGCGAACTTCCCCTCCACCGACGAAGGCGGGGGAGGGAGGGACCCGCGGCGGAGCCGTGGGAGGGAGGGGGCACCGCGCACCCGCCCTATTTCAGCCACCGGCAACTCTCCTTCCACCCCGGCCGTCGTTTCGGCCGGGGAGTTGCCAGCGGTCGAGACTCCAGACCCTTTGTGACCGTTGGTTTGCCCAATGTTCGTAGTACGGCACGATTGTTGCCTATCGCCCGCGGAGAAGCGCACCGGATCCTCGCACGCCGGTGCTGCCCGACGGGAGAAAACAAACCGATGGCAACGCTGGAAACCTTCTACGAGGTGATGCGGCGGCAGGGGATCACACGCCGTTCGTTCCTGAAATACTGCTCGCTGACCGCCGCGGCGCTCGGCCTCGGGCCGGAACTGGTGCCGCAGATCGTCCACGCCATGGAAACCAAGCCGCGCACCCCGGTGCTGTGGCTGCACGGGCTGGAATGCACCTGCTGTTCCGAATCCTTCATCCGCTCGGCGCACCCGCTGGTGAAGGACGTGGTGCTGTCGATGATCTCGCTGGATTACGACGACACGCTGATGGCGTCGGCCGGCCACCATGCCGAGGCGATCCTCGACGAGGTGATGGAGAAGTACAAGGGCAACTACATCCTGGCTGTGGAGGGCAATCCGCCGCTGAACCAGGACGGCATGTCCTGCATCATCGGCGGCAAGCCCTTCACCGACCAGCTGCGCAAGGTCGCCAAGGACGCCAAGGCGATCATCTCCTGGGGCTCCTGCGCCTCCTTCGGCTGCGTCCAGGCGGCGCGCCCGAATCCGACCCGCGCCACCCCGGTGCATGAGGTCATCACCGACAAGCCGATCATCAAGGTCCCGGGCTGCCCGCCGATCGCCGAGGTGATGACCGGCGTCATCACCTACATGCTGACCTTCGACCGCATCCCGGAGCTGGACCGCCAGGGCCGGCCGAAGATGTTCTACAGCCAGCGCATCCACGACAAATGCTATCGTCGGCCGCATTTCGACGCCGGCCAGTTCGTCGAATCCTTCGACGACGAGGGCGCGCGCAAGGGCTATTGCCTCTACAAGGTCGGCTGCAAGGGCCCGACCACCTACAACGCCTGCTCCACCGTCCGCTGGAACGAGGGCACCAGCTTCCCCATCCAGTCCGGCCACGGCTGCATCGGCTGCTCGGAAGACGGCTTCTGGGACAAGGGGTCCTGGTACGCCCGCCAGTCCGACATCCTCCAGTTCGGGATCGAGGCCAACGCCGACGAGATCGGCACCACCGCCGCCATCGGCGTCGGCAGCATCATCGCCGCCCACGCGGCCGTCAGCGCCCTGAAGCGCGCGCAGCACAAGGGAGACGTCTGACCATGGGCATCGTCCAGACCCCGAACGGGTTCTCGCTCGACAATGGCGGCAAGCGCATTGTCGTCGATCCGGTCACCCGCATCGAAGGCCACATGCGTTGCGAGGTGAATGTCGACAGCGACAACATCATCCGCAACGCGGTGTCGACCGGCACGATGTGGCGCGGTCTCGAGGTCATCCTGAAGGGCCGCGACCCGCGCGATGCCTGGGCCTTCGTGGAGCGCATCTGCGGCGTGTGCACCGGCTGTCACGCGCTGACCTCGGTCCGCGCGGTGGAGGATGCGCTGCAGATCCGCATCCCGAAGAACGCCCACCTGATCCGCGAGATCATGGCGAAAACGCTGCAGGTCCATGACCACATCGTCCATTTCTATCACCTGCACGCGCTGGACTGGGTCAACCCGGTTAACGCGCTGAAGGCCGATCCGCAGGCGACCTCGGCTCTCCAGCAGGCGGTGTCGCCGCGCCATGCCAAGTCCAGCCCCGGCTATTTCCGCGACGTCCAGACCCGCCTGAAGAAGTTCGTGGAGAGCGGTCAGCTCGGCATCTTCAAGAACGGCTATTGGGATAACCCGGCCTACAAGCTGTCGCCGGAAGCCGATCTGATGGCGGTGACCCATTACCTGGAGGCGCTCGATCTCCAAAAGGACATCGTCAAGATCCACACCATCCTGGGCGGCAAGAACCCGCACCCGAACTACATGGTCGGCGGCGTCCCCTGCGCCATCAACATGGACGGCACCGGATCGTCGGGCGCGCCGCTGAACATGGAGCGGCTGAACTTCATCCGCGCCCGCATCCAGGAAGCGACGGCCTTCGTCGAGAACGTCTATCTGCCGGACGTGCTCGCCATCGCCAGCTTCTACAAGGACTGGCTCTATGGCGGCGGCCTGGCGGCGACCAACGTCATGGACTACGGCGATTACGAGAAGGTGCCGTACGACCATTCGACCTGCCAGCTGCCGGGCGGCGTCATCCTGAACGGCAACTGGAACGAGGTCCACCCCATCGACCCGCGCGACCCGGCCCAGGTGCAGGAGTTCGTCGCCCACAGCTGGTATCACTACGAGGACGAGAGCAAGGGCCTGCACCCGTGGGACGGCGTGACCCAGGCCAAGTTCGAGCTGGGCGCCAACACCAAGGGCACCCGCACCGACATCAAGGAACTGGACGAGGCCGCCAAGTACTCCTGGATCAAGGCCCCGCGCTGGCGCGGCCATGCGGTGGAGGTCGGCCCCCTGCCCCGCTACATCCTGGCCTACGCCCAGGGCGTCGGTTACGTGAAGGACCAGATCACCGAATCGCTGGGCGCCTTCAACAAGTTGGCCGGCACGAACTTCACGCCGCAGCAGGCGCTGCCGACCACCATCGGCCGCACGCTGGCCCGCGCGCTGGAATGCCAATACTGCTGCACCATGATGATGGACGACTGGAACGCCCTGATCGCCAACATCAAGGCCGGCGACACCGCCACCGCGAACGTCGAGAAGTGGGACCCGAAGACCTGGCCCAAGGAGGCCAAGGGTGTCGGCACCGTCGCCGCCCCACGCGGCGGCCTGGGCCACTGGATCAAGATCAAGGACGGCAAGATCGACAATTACCAGTGCGTCGTGCCGACGACCTGGAACGGCAGCCCGCGCGATCCCAAGGGCAACATCGGCGCTTTCGAGGCCTCGCTGCTGAACACGCCGATGGCCCGCCCGGACGAGCCGGTGGAGATCCTGCGCACCCTGCACAGCTTCGACCCGTGCCTCGCCTGCTCCACCCACGTCATGGCGCCGGACGGCGCCGAACTGGCCCGCGTCACCGTGCGCTGACCGGCAACCGAGGAGGATTACGTCATGGCTCCTCTCGACGATGCGAAGCCGGTCGCGACACCGGACGAGGACGGGACGGCCGCTCCGGCGGCCGGCCGCTTCCTGAAGGCGATCTATGTGTACGAGGTGCCGGTGCGGGTCTGGCACTGGGTCAATGCGCTTGCGATCGTAGTGCTGTCAGTCACCGGCTACCTGATCGCCAACCCGCTGCCGACCATGCCGGGCGAGGCCAGCGCCAATTTCCTGATGGGCTACATCCGCTTCGTTCATTTCGCGGCGGCTTACATCTTCGCCGTCGGCTTCATCGGCCGAATCTATTGGGCCTTCGCCGGCAACCACCATGCCCGGCAGCTGTTCCGCTTCCCCTTCTGGGACCGCCACTGGTGGGGGGAGCTGTTCGTGGAAGCCCGCTGGTACCTGTTCCTGGAGCGCAAGCCGAAGCTGTATGTCGGCCACAATCCGCTGGCGCAGTTCGCCATGTTTTGGGCGATCGCCGTCGGCAGCGTCTTCATGATCGTCACCGGTTTCGCGCTCTACAGCGAGGGGGCGGGACAGGGCAGCTGGCAGGACCGGCTGTTCGGCTGGGTCATCCCGCTGTTCGGCCAGAGCATGGACGTCCACACCTGGCACCATCTGGGCATGTGGGCGATCCTGCTGTTCGTGATCGTCCACGTCTATGCCGCGGTGCGCGAGGACATCATGTCCCGCCAGTCGATCATCTCCACCATGATCAGCGGCGTCCGCACCTTCAAGGACACCGAAGCCCCGGCGGACGAGGAGCATGAGCGGCCGGTGAAGAAGGTGGCGCGGGCGGGGTGAGTTTGCGCACGCCACCACTCCGCACCCCTTGAAAACCTTGAATTGTTCCGCATGCGTTCCCATATCTGGGAGGTTCCGAAACCACGGAGTCTCCCAGATCAGCACCGCCCCGTCCGGGTGCGGCCGGAGGACGTCATGCCTTACTTTCCGACCATTGAATTGACCCCGCAGGTGAAGATGCTGCTGGCCCGCGGGGCTCTGACGCTGAACCCCGGCCAGTGGGTGCGGGGGGAGAAGGGACGCGGCCGGTTCCTGCGCACCGATCCGCGTACCGGCACCACCTATGTCAGCTGGCTGCGGCCGGGCGACGATTGGGAAACCGCGTCGCAGCGCTTCCACCGCGCCTGCCGCAAGGGCTATATCGGCAAGTATCGCGGCCTGTACGAGTTCGATAAGGCCACCCGGACTGCCGATGCCCCTGCCCGCCGCGAGAAGGTCCGGGCGCCGGTCCAGATGCCGCTGTTCCGCTACAAGGCGAAGGACGCGATCCACGCCTGACCGAGGCTGAGCCCGCCATCGTTGGCCGGCGCCAGCCTCGGCAGCAGCGCCTCCACACCGGCGACGCGGAAGCCGGCAACCAGTTCCTCCGCCAGAACCGCGTTCATCAGACAGCCGCCGGACAGCACCACCCGGCACAGTCCATGCGCGCGCAAGGCCGGCAGCGTCCAGTCCACCAGCGCCGCCGCCAGCGTGCCGTGGAACAGCTCCGCCCCCTCCGCTGCGTTGGTTACGGACAGCAGCCGCTCCAGCAGGGGTGTGAGGTCAAGCTCGCCGTTCCCGATCCGCCACGCGCCCTCCGCCACCCGTGGCCGGCGCGCCAGCGATTCCAGCGCCATCGGCGCTTCGCCCTCGAAGCCCGCCACGGCGCGGACGCCGAGTAACCCGCAGGCGGCATCGAACCAGCGCCCGCAGGAACTGGACAGCGGCGCGTTGATGCCACGCTCGATCATCCGCCGCACCCCCTCGGCCGGACCGTGGCCACCGAAGCGGGCAACGATCTCGTCGGCGCGGCCCATGCGCATCAGGGCGGATGCCGCCATTCGCCAGGGCTGGCGGGCCGCGACATCGCCGCCGGGTTGGGCCAGCGGAGCGAGGCTGCCGAGCCGCTCTGCCCGCAGCCCGTCGACCAGCAGCATCTCCCCACCCCAGGAGCCGCCATCCTCACCCAGCCCGAAGCCGTCGAGTGCGAGGCCCAATGCCGGCCCTTCCACCCGGTGTTCGGCCAACACGGCGGCGACATGGGCGTGGTGATGCTGGACGGCGATCGCCGGCAGGCCGCTCATCTCGGCGAAGCGGGTGGACTGGAAATCCGGGTGCTTGTCATGGGCGACCGCCACCGGCTCCACGCCCAGAATGTGCAGCAAATGGGCGACCGTCTCCTCCAGGAAGCCCAGCGTCGCGGCATTGTCGAGGTCGCCGATGTGCTGGGACAGGAAGGCCTCGTCGCCGCGGGTGACGCAGACCGTCGCCTTCAGGTGGCCGCCGACCGCCAGGATCGGCGGTACGGGGCGGGCCAGCCGGATCGGCTCCGGCACATGGCCGCGGCCCCGGCGCAGGAAGGCGGGGGCGCCGGCCAGCTTGCGCAACACGCTGTCGTCGGCGCGGATGATGATGTCACGATCGTGATCGACGACCAGATCGGCGATGCCGTCCAGCCTCTCCCGCGCCTCGTCGTTGCCGATGGCCAGCGGCTCGCCTCCGGGATTGGCGGAGGTCATGACCAGCGTCAGCTCCTGCGGCTCGCCCAGCCAGCCGGTCCCGTCGGGGCGACCAGCGGCCTCGTGGAACAGCAGGTAATGCAGCGGCGTGTAGGGCAGCATGACGCCCAGCCAAGCCAGACCGGGGGCGATGTCGGGCGCCAGTTCCGGTGCGTCCTCCCGCCGCCGCAGCAGGACGATGGGGCGTGCCACGCCTTCCAGCACTGCGCGTTCGTCGGCATCCATGCGGACATGGCGGCCGGCGGAGTCCGCATTGGCGACCATCAGGGCGAAGGGCTTGCCGTTGCGCTGCTTGACCCGCCGCAGCCGCTCCACCGCATCCGCCCGCGTGGCGTCGCAGGCAAGATGGAAACCGCCCAGCCCCTTGATGGCAACGATCCTGCCATCCCGCAGCGCCGCCAAAATCTCCTCCGGCGGGTGTGACAGGCGGGGGCCGCAAGCCGGACAAGCGGTCGGTTGTGCATGGAAGCGGCGGTCGGTCGGGTCCTGGTACTCCGACAGGCAGTCGGGACAAAGCGTAAAACCGGCCATCGCCGTCTGTGGCCGGTCATAAGGAAGCCGCCGCGTGATGGTATAGCGCGGGCCGCAATGGGTGCAATTCAGGAAGGCGTAGCGATAACGACGGTCGGCCGGATCGAACAGTTCGGCGAGGCAGGCCGGGCAAACCGTGGCGTCCGGCCCGATGCCGGTGGCGACGGCGCCCGTTGACCCGCTGTGGTGAATGGAAAAGGAGTCCTCGCCGGGGAGCGGGGCGATGGTCTCGCACTGCACGGCGTCGATGCGGGCCAGCGGCGGCGCCTCCGCCGTCAGGGCCGCGACGAGATCGGCGGCGGCGGTGCCCTGCACCTCGATCAGCACGCCCTGCGGGTCGTTCAGAACCCAGCCGGTCAGGCCGAACCGCCGGGCGAGCGCATGGACATGCGGGCGGAACCCCACCCCCTGCACCCGTCCCCGCACGCGGATCCGCAACCGGTTCTCAACGCCTGTCATCGGCTTTCCCGAATGGTCTTCGGCTGCGCCGAACCCCTTTACTCTAACCGCCTGCCGTCTCCTGGCGAAACTTGGATTCGCCTGTTCGCAACGATCCCGCCTGCGGCCGGTTGACAGGGGAACATGCGGAACCGGAACGGAGACGCCGTCATGAGCGCAAGCAAGCACGACAAGACAGACAAGCCCACCGACGCCGACCTGAAGAACAACCCGCAGATCGGCGGGACCAAAGGCGCCCGCGCCGCTGGAATGACGCCGGACGACATGGATCTGGCCCAGGGAGAAAGCACCTTCGAGGGCGACGTCGAGAACCAGACCAATGACAAGGGCGGGGTCGACAAGCCATTCCGCGACACCGCCCCGCTGAAGCCGCGGCAGGCCTAGCGGAAGGGTCTTTTAAAATGACGGGGGGCGGCGCTCGCAGAGGCGCCGCCCCTTGTGATTCGCGTCTGATACCTGTCAAGCCAGGATCGGCAGGGTTGCCGCGCCTGCGGCAATCTGTTACGTCTGCGGCATGCTGCACCGCGTCACGCCGCCTTGACGGCCTGCTCACCGCATTGACCTGAAGCCCTTCGGCCCCTTTTCCGGGCCGGCCGCCGCTTCGCAGCCATTCCATTCTTCCGATTCCAATTCCCACGATACGACCCGCCGCCCGGCCCAACGCCGGATCATGGCGTCGGCCGCCATCGTGCGCCTCAAGCTTGCGAGACCCATGACCATCGATTTGCAACGGCTCCGTCAGGAGTGGTTCGGCAACACGCGCGGCGACCTGCTGTCCGGGCTTGTCGTCGCCCTTGCCCTGATTCCGGAGGCCATCGCCTTCTCCATCATCGCCGGCGTCGATCCGAAGATCGGACTTTACGCCTCCTTCGCCATCGCCATGACCATCGCCATCGTCGGCGGCCGGCCGGGCATGATCTCCGCCGCCACGGCCGCCACCGCCGTGCTGATGGTCACGCTGGTCAAGGACCACGGGCTGCAATATCTGCTGGCGGCCACCGTACTGGCCGGCGTGCTGCAGATCGGCGCCGGATTCCTGCGGCTGGGCGCGCTGATGCGCTTCGTGTCGAAATCGGTGATGACCGGCTTCGTCAACGCGCTCGCCATCCTGATCTTCCTGGCCCAGTTGCCGGAGCTGGTGGGCGTGCCGACCGTCACCTACGCGCTGGTCGCGGCCGGGCTGGCGATCATCTACCTGCTGCCGCGTCTGACCAAAGCGGTGCCGTCGGCGCTGGTCAGCATCCTGGTGCTGACGGCGGTCACCATCGGCTTCGGCATCGACGTGCGCACCGTCGGCGACATGGGCGAACTGCCCAGCACCCTGCCGGTCTTCCTGCTGCCCGACATTCCGCTGACGCTGGAAACGCTGCGCATCATCCTGCCCTATTCCGCCGGCATCGCCGTGGTCGGGCTGTTGGAATCGCTGATGACCGCCGCCATCGTCGACGACATGACCGACACCGGCAGCGACAAGAACCGCGAATGCGTCGGCCAGGGCGTGGCCAACATGGTCTCCGGCTTTCTCGGCGGCATGGCCGGCTGCGCGATGATCGGCCAGTCGGTCATCAACGTGAAGTCGGGTGGCCGGGGCCGGCTGTCGACCTTCTGCGCCGGTCTGTTCCTGCTGTTCCTGATCGTCGTGCTGGGCGACTGGGTGAAGCGGATCCCGATGGCCGCCCTGGTGGCGGTGATGATCATGGTGTCGGTCGGCACCTTCAACTGGCGGTCGTTCCAAACGCTGGTGACGCACCCGCGCAGCTCCAGCGCGGTCATGTTGGCGACCGTCGTCGGCGTGGTCTTCACCCACAATCTTGCCGTCGGCGTGCTGATCGGCGTTCTGCTGTCCGGCATCTTCTTCGCTGGCAAGGTCGCCCGGCTGTTTCGTGTCACCTCCGCCCTGTCGGAGGATGGGCTTAGCCGGACCTATCTGGTGGAGGGACAGCTGTTCTTCGCCTCCGCCGATGATTTCTCCGCCGCCTTCGATGTGCGGGAGAAGCTGGATACCATCGTCATCGACGTGTCCCGCGCCCACATCTGGGACATCTCCAGCGTCGCGGCGCTCGACGGCGTGGTGCTGAAGTTCCGCCGCGCCGGGGCGGAGGTGCGGCTGGTCGGCCTGAATGCGGCGAGCGAAACCATCGTCGACCGGCTGGCGATCCACGACAAGCCGGGCGCGGAGGAACGGGTGATGGCACACTGACGGACTTTTGCCGGCGGCCATTGCCAAGGGTTGCCAGTCAGTCGACATCATTTTTGTGAAAGCGCGCCCGCGCGCTCGAAAGTCGATAGACTTTTGAGCAAGCGGGCGCCGGCGCAATGGCCGCCCAATATTCCTGTTGGCTGATATGGCGGGGTCGCCGCCCCGCCCGTGGTTTTACCCGGCGGCAGCATGCAGGAGGCAGGATGTCACCCGATCCGCGGCTGTTGTCGGTCGCCACGGCGTTGCCGCCCCACCGGTTCGAACAGGCGGAGACGCTGACCGTCGCCCGCTCGGTGTTCGCCCATCGCCTGCGCGATTTCGACCGGCTGGCCCCCGTCTTCGCCAACACCGGCATCCGCACCCGCCACGCCGCCTGTCCGCTGTCCTGGTATCTGGAGCCGCATGGCTGGGCCGAGCGCGCCGCCGTGTTCGAACGGGTGGCGCTGGACCTGCTGGAAGAGGCGGCGGCCAAGGCGCTGTCCGCCGCCGGCCTGGGCCCCACCGATGTCGATGCCATCGTCTGCGCCACCACCACCGGCATCGCCACACCCAGCCTGGAGGCGCTGCTGCTCGACCGCATGGGCTTCCGTCCCGACACGGTGCGGTTGCCGGTCTTCGGGCTGGGCTGCGCCGGCGGTGCGCTGGGGCTTGCACGCGCCGGCATGATGGCGCGTGCCATGCCCGGCCGCACCGTGCTGTTCCTGGTGGTCGAACTGTGCACCCTGTCGCACCGGCCGGAAGAGGCCACCGCTACCAATGTCGTCGCCAGCGCGCTGTTCGCCGACGGCGCCGCCGCCGCCCTTCTGCGGACCTCCGGGACCGATGACGACACCCCTGGTCCGCGCGTCGTCGACAGCGCCGAGCACACCTGGCCCGGCACGCGGCGGATCATGGGCTGGCGCATCGAGGACGAGGGCTTCGGCGTCGTCTTCAGCCAGGACATCCCCCGCCTGATCCGCGAAAGGCTTCCCCCGGTGATCGACGGCTTCCTGAGCGGTCGCGGCATGTCCCGCGCCGATCTGGCCGGGGTGATCTGCCACACTGGCGGAGCCAAGGTCCTGCAGGCGCTGACCGAGGTGCTGGAGCCCGCCATCGCCGGCATGGACGACTCCTGGGCGGTGCTGGGCGACTGCGGCAACATGTCGGCCGCCAGCGTGATGTTCGTTCTGGACCGGCGGATGCGCAGCGGAGCGGCCGGACCGCATCTGATGCTGGCGCTCGGCCCCGGCTTCACCGCCGGCCTCACCCTGCTGGATCTGTGAGCATGGACGCAATCGGCTGGCCGCAGATCATCCTGGTGGCGGTGGCGGCGCAACGGCTGCTGGAACTGGTGATCGCCCGCCGCAACACCGCCCGGCTTCTGGCCGAGGGCGCGCGGGAGGTCGGGGCGGCGCATTACCCGCTGTTCGTCGCGCTGCATGCCGGGTGGCTGCTGGCGTTGTTCGTCATGGTGCCGGCCGACGCGCCGGTGAATGGCTGGCTGCTGGCGCTGTTCCTGCTGCTCCAGGCCGGGCGGGTCTGGGTGATCGCGACGCTCGGCCGCTTCTGGACGACGCGGATCATCACGCTGGACGGCGCGCCGCTGGTCCGGCGCGGCCCCTTCCGTTGGGTCCGGCACCCCAATTACCTCGTGGTGGCGGGGGAGCTTGCGGTGCTGCCGCTGGTGTTCGGCGAGGTCTGGATCGCCGTCGCCGCCACGCTGCTGAACATCCCGCTGACCCTGCACCGCATCCGAGTGGAAGAGGGGGCGCTGAGCGGACGGGACGGAACCGGGGGCGGTGCAGGGAGTTGGACAGGATGGAGCGGCAGACGTCCAACCCCCCGGCCGACCCCTGACCGCTCCTGAGGCGCAATAAGAACAGGACCCCCGCCATGCAACCGACCAACGGCCTCCCCCACTCTCCCGTCGTCTGCATCACCGGTGCATCTGCCGGGGTCGGCCGCGCCACCGCGCTGGCCTTCGCCGCCTACCGCCAAGCCTCCATCGGCTTGATCGCCCGCTCGGCCGACGCGCTGGAGGAGGTGAAGGCGGAGGTCGAACGGCTGGGCGGGCGGGCGCTGGTCCTGCCGCTGGACGTCGCCGATCCGGATGCACTGGATGCCGCTGCCGACCGGGTGGAGGAGGCGTTCGGACCCATCGACGCCTGGATCAACGTGGCGATGGTGACCGTTTTCGGCCCGGTGCATGCCGTGACACCGAAGGAATTGAAGCGGGTGACCGAGGTGACCTATCTCGGCTCCGCCTACGGCATCCAGACGGCGTTGCGCCGGATGCGGCCACGCGACGTCGGAACGATCCTGCAGGTGGGCTCGGCACTGGCCTACCGGTCGATTCCGCTGCAATCGGCCTATTGCGCGGCCAAGCATGCGATCACCGGCTTCATCGACAGCCTGCATTCCGAACTGATCCACGAGGAGAGCGGCGTCAAGCTGACCACCGTGCATCTGCCGGCGGTCAACACGCCGCAATTCGACTGGGCACGCAGCCACATGCCCCGCCGGGCGCGGCCGATGGGCACCATCTTTCAGCCGGAGGACATCGCCCGCGCCATCCTGCATGCCGCCGAGAATCCCCGCCGCGAATATTGGCTGGGCTGGTCGGCGATGCAGGCGATCCTGGGCAATTTCCTGGCGCCGGCCTTCGCCGACCGCTACCTCGCCGACAACGCGGTGGACGGCCAGATGACGGACGAACGCGAGACGCCCGGCCGGCCCGACAACCTGTTCCACCCCGTCGACGGGCTGCACCGCACCCGCGGGCGCTTCGGCCTGCCGCACAACACATTGCGGTTGGCGGCACCAAGCGCCGCCGCCCGCGGCGTCGCGGTGGCGGCCGGCTTTCTGCTGGCCGGCGGGCTGGGCTTCGCCATGAGCCGGATGACCCCGCGCCTGCGCTAGGCGGCGGACCATCGACACGAAACGGGCCGGCATTCGCGATGCGAGTGCCGGCCCGTTTCGTGTGAAGACAGTTCAGCAGCGACATTGGTGGAATACGAACATTCCGCCCGAAACGCTATTGCCAACTGCAATCAAGCATACTACCATACCAGTGACTGAATAAACTGGTCATCGGCCATCCCCTTCCCTGCTGGACCGCCCCTTGAATCGGGGCGTTCGCCGGTGTTCCGGCGGCGGGCCGAACACGCACCAGTCGAATGCCGGCCGTCGGTCGCCGGCGGTCCATATTGCTGGGAGGAAATGCATGTCTGTCATGGCGAACGCCGTGCGTACGGCGCTGTTCGGCGCGGTGGTGTCCCTGGTTTCATTCGGCGCCTCGGCGGCCGACTACACGCTCAGCGTCAACACGGCCCTGTCGCAGCAGGACCCGCTCTACAAGGGCCTGGAAGAGTTCAAGGCCAATGTGGAGAAGCGGTCGGCCGGCAAGATGGCCGTCCGCCTGTTCCCCGCCTCGCAGCTTGGCAAGGATGAGGATCTGCTGGAACAGGCCCGCGCCGGCGCGCCCGTCGCGGTGGTGGTGGACGGCGGCCGGCTCGCCGTGTTCGTCAAGGAATTCGGCGTGCTGGGCGCGCCCTACGTCGCCCAGGGCTATGGCGGCATCCGCAAGGTCGTGACCTCGCCGATGTTCGAGGAGTGGGTGCAGAAGCTGCGCAAGGCGTCCGGCCATCAGGTGCTGTCCTTCAACTGGTGGCAAGGCGAACGCCACATGCTGACCAACAAGCCGGTGAAGGTGCCGGCCGACCTGAACGGCGTCCGCGTCCGCACGCCGGGCGCGCCGGTGTGGATGGAGACCATCCGCGCCATGGGCGCCACCGCGACGCCGCTGCCCTGGTCGGAGGTCTACACCGCCATGCAGCAGCAGGTGATCGACGGCGCCGAGGCGCAGGATCCCGCCATCTACGGCGCTCGCCTCTATGAGGTGGCGAAGTACCTGACCAAGACCGGCCACATCAACCTGATCACCGGCATCGTCACCAGCGCCGCCTGGTTCGACAGCCTGCCGAAGGACATGCAGATGATCCTGCGCGAGGAGTCGCTGAAGGCCGGCGACGATGCGTCCAAGGCGACCGAAGCCTCGCTGGCCGATTTTGAAAAGCAGATGACGGATAAGGGCATGCAGGTTGTCGACATCGACGTCGCGCCCTTCCGCGAGGCCACCGCGCCCGTCTATGAGAAGCTCGGCTATGGCGAGTTGCACAAGCAGGTCGACGCGCTGCTGAAGCAGTGACCGGCCGGCCTTTTCTGTAGTGACCGGGGTGGGGCCGCCTTTGCCGGGCCGCCCCGCTCCCCTCCCGCAACCGACGCCCGCACCCAACGCCCATTGCCATCCGCACCACCGGCGCACTCCCGCGGGCCGGACCGGAGCACCCCCTTCCGATGAAATCCCTGTACGTCAAGGCGGAGACGGTGCTGGCGACAACGCTGCTCGCCGTCATCGTCCTGCTGGTCTTCGTGGCCGGCATCAGCCGCTGGTTCGGCTATCCCCTGGTCTGGTCGGTGGACGTCGCGCAGCTGCTGTTCGCCTGGGCCAGCTTCCTCGGCGCCGACCTCGCGCTGCGCAAGCATGCCCACATCGGCATCGACTATGTCGTCAAGCGCCTGCCGCCGCGTGTGCGCGCCATCCTGGACATCCTGCTGGCGCTGCTGGTGCTCGCCTTCCTGCTGACCATGGCGGTCAAGGGCTATCAGCTGACCATGCTGAACCTGGAACGCCAGTTCGGCGACAGCGGCATCAGCTATGCCTTCGTCACCTCGGCGGTGCCGGTCGGCTGCCTGTTGCTGTCCTTCACCCTGCTGGGGCAGACGATGGCCGCCATCGGCCGGCTTCGCCGCACCCCGCGCCCGATCTTCAACACGCCGTCGGACGTCCCGGTGGCGGAGGAGGTGATGCCGTGATCCTGCTCGCCCTCACCTTTTTCGTCCTGATGGGGCTTGGCGTTCCGATCGCCTTCGCCATCGGCATGGCCGGCTTCACCTTCTTCCTGACCAACGGCATCATTCCGGTGTCGATCGGGGTTCAGCAGGTCGCCACCGCCTCGCAGAGCTTCCCGCTGCTGGCCGTTCCCTTCTTCGTCCTGGCCGGTCACATGATGAACCGGACCGGCATCACCCACCGGCTGATCGGCTGTTCCAACGTGCTGGTGTCGTGGATGTCCGGCGGGCTGGCGCAGGTCTGCATCGTGCTGTCCACCCTGATGGGCGGCGTGTCCGGCTCCGCCGTCGCCGACGCGGCGATGGAAGCACGCATCCTCGGTCCGGACCTGATCCGCAGCGGCTATTCGAAGGGCTTCACCTCGGCCGTCATCGCGGTGGGATCGCTCATCACCGCGACCATCCCGCCCAGCCTGGGCCTGATCCTGTACGGCTTCGTCGGCAACGTCTCCATCGGACGGCTGTTCCTGGCCGGCATCGTTCCCGGTTTCCTGATGATGGCCGTGCTGATGGTCACCGTCTGGTGGATCGCGCGGCGCCGCGGCTATGGCGCCGCCACGACGCAGCGGCCGACCGGCAAGGCGATGTGGGAGGCGGTGGTCCATGCCAAATGGGCGCTGCTGTTCCCGGTGGCATTGCTGGTCGCCATCCGCGGCGGCCTGTTCACCCCGTCGGAGGTTGGCGCCTTCGCCGTCATCTATGCCGCCGTCATCGGCTTCTTCGTGCACAAGGAACTGACGCTGCGCGCCATGGTGGACGCGCTGGTCGAGGCGGTGACGGACACCGGGCTGATCCTGCTGATCATCCTGTTCTCCGGCATGGTCGGCTACGCCATCGTCTTCGAACAGGCGCCGCAGACCATCGCCGCCGCGATGACCGGACTGACGCGGGAACCGGCGCTGGTCGTCACCCTGATCCTGATCTTCCTGTTCATCGCCGGCCTGTTCATCGAAAGCACGGTGCTGGTTCTGCTGCTGACGCCGATCTTCCTGCCGATCGTCCAGCCGCTGGGAGTCGATCCGGTGCATTTCGGCATCCTGATGATGACCATCGTCACGCTGGGCTCGATGACCCCGCCGGTGGGGGTGGCGATGTATACGGTGTGCAGCCTGCTGGACTGCCCGGTCGAGGAATACATCGTCGAATCCATCCCCTTCGTCCTGGCCGTGGTGGCGCTGGTCACGGTGATGCTGCTGTGGCCCGGTCTGGTGCTGTTCGTGCCGAATGCCCTGATGTGAACACCCCGGTGAATGTCACAGCGGAGCAGTCAGGAATCCGACTTGCAGCATCCGTGAAGTGGCCTATATAGGGTGTCGTACGTCAACAACTGAAAGGAGGTGATCTCGTGTCTCATTGTCCGTCTCACTCGTCGTCGAGCGCTAAGGCCGAGGTCTCTTTCTTCGTGGAAGGGATTTCGGTCCGCTAAGGACTGCGCCGTGGTGTCGACGACACACGGATTGACAATGGAAGGGCTGCCGGAAACGGCGGCCCTTCTTTGTTTTTTGGGTATATCGGACGCATTCACCCACTTGGTCAGCGCTTCTTTCCGCCGCCCTTATCGCCACCGTGCGGCAGGTAGCTTTCGACGAAGTCCTTGGCGGTGCCCTTCAGCATGTCCCACACCTCCGGATCGCCCTTGGCCAGCGTCGCCATCATCGCGGCGGCGTTCTTCAGCGAGATGTGCGGCGGCAGCGGCGGGACGTTGGGATCGGTATAAGCCTCGACCACCACCGGGCCACGGGTCGCCAGCGCCTCGTCCCAGACCTTGCCGAGGTCTTCCGGCTTGTCGACAAACAGGCCCTTGAAACCCAGAAGTTCGGCATAGCGGGCATAGGGAACGTCGGGAAGCTCCTGCGATGCCTCGAACTTCGGATTGCCGGCCTGGGCGCGCATCTCCCACGTCACCTGATTGAGGTCGCGGTTGTTCAGAACCAGCACGATGAAGCGCGGGTCGCTCCACTGCTTCCAGTATTTCGACAGGGTGATGAGGGCGTTCATGCCGTTCATCTGCATGGCGCCGTCGCCGACGATCGCCAGCACCGGGCGGTCGGGATGGGCGAACTTGGCGGCCAGCGCATAAGGCATGCCCGGTCCCATGGTGGCGAGGCCGCCGCACAGGCTGGCCTTCATTCCGCGGCGGATCTTGATGTCGCGGGCGTACCAGTTGGTGCCCGAACCGGTGTCGCAGGCGATCACCACGTCGTCGGGCAGCCGCGGCGAGAGCTCCCAGAAGACGCGCTGCGGGTTCAGCGGCGTCGCGTCATTCATGGCGCGGGCTTCCAGCACCTTCCACCAGTCGGCGACGCCGGCCTCGATCCTGTCACGCCAGGAGCGGTCCTGCTTGCGCTGGAGCAGCGGGATCAACTCGCGCAGGGTGCCGGCGCTGTCACCGACCAGATTGACCTCCATGGGATAGCGGATGCTGAGCATCTTCGGATCGATGTCGATCTGGACGCCGCGCGCCTGCCCCTCCTTGGGCAGGAACTCCGAATAGGGGAAGCCGGAGCCGATCATCAGCAGCGTGTCGCAGTTCACCATCATCTCGTAGCTCGGCCGGGTGCCGAGCAGGCCGATGGAGCCGGTGACGAAGGGCAGATCGTCGGGCAGCGCCGCCTTGCCCAGCAGGGCCTTGGCGACGCCGGCGCCCAGGATGTCGGCCACCTCGATCACCTCGTCGGTGGCGTTCAGCGCCCCGGCGCCGACCAGGATCGCCACCTTGGAGCCGGCATTCAGCACGTCGGCGGCGCGGCGCAGGTCGGCCTCGGCCGGGCGCACGACGGGGGCGGAATAGCCGACGCCGGAATGGATGGTGCCGTGGGCGCGCGGCGGCGTCTCCACCGCGTCCATCTCCTGCAGGTCGTTGGGCAGGATGATGCAGGTCACCGTGCGCTCGGCCTTGGCGATGCGCACCGCGCGGTCCACGAGGTGCCGCACCTGGGCGGGCGTGGAGGCCATGTGGACATACTCGCCCGCCACGTCCTTGAATAGGGAGACGAGGTCGACCTCCTGCTGGTAGTGACCGCCCAGCGCGGTCAGCGCCTGTTGGCCGACAATGGCGAGCACGGGCTGATGGTCGAGCTTCGCATCATAAAGGCCGTTCAGCAGATGGATGGCGCCGGGGCCGGAGGTCGCGAGGCAGACGCCCAGCTCGCCGGTGTATTTGGCATGCGCGGTCGCCATGAAGGCGGCCAACTCCTCGTGGCGGGCCTGGACGAAATCGAACTGGTCGCCGGTGCGGGCGAGCGCGCCGACCAGCCCGTTGATGCCGTCGCCGGGATAGCCGAATATCCGCTTCACACCCCATTCGGAGAGCCGTTGCCAGAAGAAGTCGCTGACGTTCGCAGCCATTGTCGCCTCTCTTGTGTCTGGTCGTGAGTCACCGCCTTGCCTGTTTCAACTGCGATCCAGCGCTTCGGTTCGCCCGAAGCGCTGGATTTTTTTGCACCCCTCCTCCGCCTGGACCGCGATCCATAGGGATCAGGCGGCGGCGGCGATCCGTTCCAGCTTTGCCGGGATGCCCTGGCGCACGGCGGTCCCGGCGACCGGATCGACCCAAACCGACGCCCCGGCGCGGGACGGATCGGCGATGCCGAGGTCGTTCAGGTTGATGCCCGCCCCGATCTCCGGCACCGAAGGCTGGCTGTGACCGCCGATCAGGTGCGGGCGGGCGCCATATTCGCGGTGGCCGAAGCCGTGCTCCACCGCCAGCACACCGCGCATCACGCCATGGCGGACGATCGCGGTGGCCTCCCGCACCCCGCCGGGCGTCGCGATGCGGATGCGGTCGCCGGTCTCGATGCCGAGACGACGGGCATCCTCGGCGTTGATGCCGACCGGGTTTTCCGGATGCAGATGGCGCAGCCGCCCGGCGGCGATGGTATAGGCGCTGACCAGCACCGACTTGGAGCTGACCAGATGGAACGGCCACTCCTCCGCCGTATGGTGCTTGCGGATCGGGCTGCCGTCGGCGAAGACCGGCTCCATCCAGGTGGCGGTGCCGCTCCAACGCCGGCCGGTGATGCTGCTCTTGGCCGTTCCCACCGCCTCGTTGTAGACCTGCAGCGGCTTGACGAACTTATGGGTCGCCTTGTCGCCCTCGAAGCCTTCCGCCTGATTCTGGTAGCGGCCGCCGCGCGCCAGGACATAGGCGACCTTGCGCCATTCCTCCGGCTTCAGCGTGGCCTGCAGCGCCGGCATCACCCGTTCGACGCCGGACAGGGCGATGTCGCGGTCATCGGCGTCGGCGACCGGCTGCTTGCCGAGCCACGCGATGTTGGCGCCGCCGCGCAGATACCAGTCCTCCGGCCGGTCGAGCGGATGGAGCTTGCCGTCCATGTCGGCGATGGCGTCGGCGCCGAAGCCGGGCAGACCCATCCGCTTGGCCAGCGCGATCAGGAAGGTTTCCATCTGGACATGCAGCCCATCGGGCAGCGCCTGCGTGCGCGGCTCCACCACCGGCCAGCGCGCGGTGCTGGTCTTGGTCGGCACGCCGCCCCAGGGCGATGCCCAGCCCCAGGTCTCGTACAGCACGGTGTCGGGGACGATGTAGTCGGCGAAGGCGGAGGTCTCGTTGATGAACGGGTCGATGGAGACGATCAGCGGCAGCGTCTTGGGGTCCTTCAGCGCCGCCTCCGCCGTGGAGCGCAGGCCGGGGATGCCGTAGAGCGGGTTGCTGTTCCACAGGAACAGGGCCTTCAGGCGATAGGGGTAACCGTCGGCAAGCCCGCTGGTCAGGTACTCGGTGGTCAGCTGCGGCGCGGCCGGATACCAGGGCGCTTTGGCCGGATAGGGCTTGCCGGCTTCCTTGTTGCGGGCGAACTCGCTGGATTTCTCGTACGGGACCGGGCGGCTGATCGCGGTGCCGGACGGCTTCACCGCGCCGGGGAAGCTGGCCAGCTTGTAGCGTGGGCCGTCCTGCTCGTCCGGGAAACGGCCGCCGCCGAAGATGCTGCCGCCCTTCCAGTTCAGGTTGCCGATCAGCGTGTTCAGGGTAACGACGCCGAACGCGTTGTAGAAGCCGTTGCCGGCCATCATGCCGCCATGGGCGTTGGCGACCGCCTTTTTCCCATGGCTGGTGAATTCGCGCGCCAGTCCGGCGATGATGTCGGCGGGGATGCCGCAGGCGTCGGCATAGCCGCGCAGGTCCAGCCGCATCGCCTCCTCGCGCAGCAGGGTCAGGCTGGTCTTGACCGCGACGTCGCCGGCCGGCGTCGTCACCGCGCCGTCGTGGAACAGCACGGCCGGCCCACCCAGCGCGTCATGCGCCACCGGCTTTCCTTCCGGGTCGAGCACGACGAAGGCGTCCTTCTCGCCGTACCGCTCCTTCTCGTCCAGTTCCACCCAGCCCATGTCGGAGGCGCGCAGCATCCGCCCGTCGCGCGGGTGGCCCTTCTGCCCGATCACCAGATGGGTGGCGTTGCACCAGCCGGCCTCGCCCGCCGCCGTGGCGGCCTTGGCGTTCGGCTGGGACAGATAGCGGCTGTCGATGCGGGCGTTCTCGAACATCCAACGCATGATGCCCATCACCAGCGCGCCGTCGGTGCCGGGACGGATCGGGATCCAGTTCGACCGCTCCCCCGCCGCCCGGTTGTCGGCGTTGGTCAGTACCGGATCGACCACCACGTAATTCAGCACGCCGTCGGTGCGAGCCTTGGCGACCAGCATGGCCTGCCGCTTGAACGGGTTGCCGGCGTTCGAGGGGGCGGTGCCGATGAACAGGACGAATTCGGCATTCTGCAGGTCGGGCTTGGCGTGCGGCATCGCCTTCAGATCGCCGAACACCGCGCCGGAACCGGAGCGATAGGCGCCGCCGCAATAAGCGCCATGGCCGGCATAGTTGATGGTGCCCAGCGCCTTGTTGAAGAAGCGCCGCACAAAGGGCTCCCGCCCGTCATTGACGGAGGCAAGCAGCGCCACCTGATTGACCTTCGGCCCCAGCTCGGGCGAGGCGGGGTCGATCGGCGTCTTCAGGTCACGCAAGGCGCGCAGCCCCTCCACCGGCCCCTCGCCGAACAGGTCGCCGCCCTCGGCGATCTCCTCCACCAGCTTGTCGAAAGCGATCGGTTCCCAACGGCCGGAGCCGCGCGGGCCGACCCGCTTCATCGGCGTGGTGATGCGGAAGGGGGAGGTCAGCATCTCCAGCGCCGCATTGCCGCGCCCACAGGCGGTGGAGCGGCCCTGCAGCCCCTTCTCGTCCAGCCGCGACAGCGAGCGGAAGCTCTCCTCGATCGGCGTCGCATAGGGCAGGAACGGGTCGGTGGACAGCGGGCTGTAGGGGTTGCCGGCCACCCGCAGCACGCGGTTCCGTTCCACATCCACCCGCACCCGGACGCCGCACAGCGTGGTGCAGCCCAGGCAGGCGACGTTGGCGACGATCTGGCCCGGCGTCGGCTCGACGGCGCCGGTCGCCGGGTCGATGCGGAATTCCGGCTTCGGCGCGTTGCCGCTGATGGTGTCGTCGGGCCGCTCGCCGGCCCAGGCGCCCTTGACCAGCTTGCGGCCGGTCTCCGAGAAGCCGCCGGCGAAGGCGGCCAGCGCGCCGCCCGCAGCGGTGGTGGTCAGGATGTGGCGACGGGTGATGGACATGGTGGACACTCCGGTCTTCGCGAGCGGGGCTCAAGCGCGGATTGGGTTACTCAGGCCAGTTATTCGGCGGCGGTCAGGCGCCCGCCGGGATGGCCCGATGCATTGGCAGGGCGGCCGGCGGCCGGGGTAGACGACACCGGCAGCAGCGCCGTCATCAGGATCAGCAGGAACAGCCACAGCCCCGCGGTGCCGACGATGCCCATCAGCCCGTCCGGGCCGGCCGGCAGCGCGTACTCGTAGAAGCCCGCCCCGGTCTTCGGCACCGACTGGCCGCCGATGAACACGGTCCAGCGGAACATCCAGGCGCTGTGCACGGCGATCAGCCCGGTCAGCAGCCCGGTGCCGGCCGGGCGGGCAATGGCGATGACGAAGGGCACCACCGTCGCGGCCACCGCCCACACGGCGGTCACCCGCCACGCCTCCGACCCGGCCACGCTGTTCAGCGCCGCCGCATGCCCGGCATCCAGCCCCGACAGGCCGAGCGCCAGCCACAGCCCGCCGCACAGCATCACCGCGGCCAGCACGGCGGCGAGCAGTCGGTTGCCCAGCACCTCCACCGCACGGTCGGCGGTGCCGACGACGCGGTTGAGGATCAGCACCAGCCCGACGGCGCCGGCCAGCGCCGTGGTCAGGAACTGTACCGGCAGGAAGGGCGTGTGCCACAGCGGCCGGGCCTTTACCACCGCCACCTCGACGCCGGTGTAGAGCGCCACAAGCGCCGCTCCGGCCAGCACGAACAGCCCGGCGGCACGGATCAGCCGGTCGTCACGGCCACCGCCCAGCGCCGCCAGCCGGTACAGCCCGGCCAGCCGGCTGTCGACCCGGCCATGCGCCTGCAACTCCTCGCGCAGGCAGGCCCAGCCATAAACCAACAGGCCGCCGATGTAGAACGGGATGAACAGCGATCCCCACCACATCCAGGAGGTCGGCCGGAACACCACGTAGAAGTGCCAGAAGCGGCCGGGCTGGTGCAGGTCGGACAGAAGCGCCACCGGCGCCGCCAGCCCGCAGGTCAGCGCCACGATCAGGGCGAGCCGCCCCAGCGGGCGCCAGCTCGCACGGGCAAAGGCGTAGCCGGGCAAGCTGAGCAGCAGGCCGCCGACCGACAGGCCGATCAGGAAGAAATACTGCACGGCCCAGGGAAGCCACGCGACCTCGCGGGTCACGTTGATGACTTCGACGATGTGCGTGTCCATCATGCATGCTCCTTCTCGGCATGCGGCGCCGGCCGCCACAGGGTCGGCGTGCCGTCCACCTTGCCCTGCATCTTCGGATCGAGGCCGATGTAGAAGACCCGCGGCTGGGTCCCCATCTCGGGCTTCAGCACCTTGGGGTTCTGCTCGCGCACCAGCTTCGATACCGTGCTGTCGGGGTCCTTCAGGTCACCGAAGATGCGGGCGCCGCCGACGCAGGTCTCGACGCAGGCGGGCAGCAGCCCGGCTTCCACGCGATGGACGCAGAAGGTGCATTTGTCGGCGGTCTGGGTTTCGTGATTGATGAAGCGGGCGTCGTAGGGGCAGGCCTGGACGCAATAGGCGCAGCCGACGCACACCGAATTGTCGACCACCACGATGCCGTCCCGCCGCTGATAGGTGGCGCCGGTCGGGCAGACCGGGATGCAGGGCGGATCCTCGCAATGGTTGCACAGGCGCGGCAGCATGTAGGAGCCGGCCTTGCCCTGCTCCGTCACCTCATAGGTGGAGACGATGGTGCGGAAACTGTTTTCCGGAACGTCGTTCTCCATGATGCAGGCGACGGTGCAGGCCTGGCAGCCGACGCATTTGCGCACATCGACCACCATGGCCCAGCGGTGCGCCGCGTCACCGGTTGCCGTGACGGCACCGGCGTCAGCGGGTACGGCCGCCAGCGTGGCGGCGCCGACGGTCGCGGCCCCGGCGCCCAGGCAGAAGTTGCGTCGTGATCGGTCCATGGCAGGCTCTCCCGGCACCCATTCCCAGCCCGCAAAACTGCGGGCCGATCTCAGGGCCAAGGATAGCCGGGGGCACGGCAGCGCCCCATTGCGGTCATCCCCACACTTCTTAGGGTTTTCCCCCGCGACGCCAAGCCGCAGGCTGCTATCTGTCTGCCGATCGGATTCACGCTTCGAACCGGGTCCGGTTCTACGCGATCCGATCTATTCCGCCTCCAGCAAAAGCCGGGTCAGGTCGGCGACCGATGCGACCTCCAGCTTGTCCATCACATTGTGGCGGTGGACCTCGACCGTCTTCATCGACAGGTTGATCTCGGCGGCGATGACCTTGTTGGGCTTTCCGGCGACCACCAGCGCCGCCACCTGCCGTTCGCGCGGGGTCAGCCGACCGATCAGCGCACGGACGGTGCGTTTGCGCTCCGCCGCCTCCCAGGCGCGGCGGGACTTCTCCAGCGCCTCGTGCACGCGGTCGAGCAGGAGCTGGTCGTTGAAGGGCTTCTCGATGAAATCGACCGCCCCCGCCCGTAGCGCCCGCACCGCCATCGGCACGTCGGCATGGCCGGTGACCACCACCACGGAGAGAAGCGACCCCGCCCGCGCCAGCGTGTCCTGCAACTCCAGCCCGCTCATCCCCGGCATGCGGACGTCGGTGACGAGGCAGCCCGGCCGGTCGGGCTTGAACGCGCGCAGGAATTCCTCCGCCGAGGCGAAGCTCTGCACCTCCAACCCCAGCGAGCCGATCAGCCAGCCCAGCGAATGACGCATCGCCGGATCGTCGTCCACCACATAGACGGTGCGCGGCGGTGCCGAACTCTCCGCATCGTGACTCATGGGGTCTCTTGCTCCTGTGCCGCCGGCAGGACGAAGCGCATCTCCACGCCCCCGCCGGGATTGTCCGCGGCCCACAGATGGCCGCCATGGGATTCCAGGATGGTCCGGCAGATCGACAGGCCCAGGCCCATCCCCTCCGGCTTGGTGGTGAAGAAGGGGTCGAACAGCCGCTCCCGCGCCTCGGCGCTCAGGCCGTGGCCACGGTCGGCGACCGTTACCCTTACCCGCCCCTCGCCGTCTGGTCCGGTGTGCACGGTGATCCCGTCGGCCGGCGGGCAGCCCTCCATCGCGTCCAGCCCGTTCTTCATCAGGTTGAGGACAACTTGCTCGATCTGCACCGCGTCGGCGGCGACCCTAGGCAGCCCCTCGGCGAGATCGAGCGTGACCGCGATACCGGCGCTGCGCGCCCGGTCGGCGCACAGGGCGGCGGCGGCGCGAACGGCGTCGTTGATGTCGACCGGCTCGATCTGGGGGGCGCGCTTGCGCACGAAGTTGCGGATGCGGGCGATGATGTGGGCGGCACGGTCGGCCTGATCGGCGATGGCGCGGGTGGCGTCCGCCAGCTCGGCGGGCCGGCCGGTCCCGGCCTCCAGCCGGCGGGTGCAGCCGCGCGCATAGTTGGCGATTGCACCCAGCGGCTGGTTCAGCTCATGCGCGAGGTTGCTGGCCATTTCGCCCAGGATCGACAGCCGGGCGACATGGTCGATCTCGCGCTGGCGTTCGCGGGCATTCTCCTCGGCACGGCGACGCTCCGCCATTTCGCGGACGAGATCGCGGTTGACGGCGCGCAGTTCGGCGGTACGGACCTTGATGAGATGCTCCACCCGCAGCGAGTGGATCGTCCACCACACGAGGGCCAGCGCCGCAAGCGCCAGCCAGTGCCAGTTCTCGCGCGCCAGATCGACCAGCGAAACGTCGCGCAACGACCGGTAGGGACCGATGCGCAGGGAGCGGAACAGGGCATGGACCGGCTGGTAATCGCGCGGCACCGCCCAGCCCTGGTAACCGCCGGCCTTTGCCGCGGGATGGTCCGGCGGCATCTGGAACAGGGCGACCACCGCCTGCTTTGCCAGTCCTTCCGGCGTGCCGGCGAGACGGGCCAGCGGCCAATCGGGATAGAGGTTGGTGGAATGGGCGCAGGCGAAATCCGGCGCGGTCCGGGGAGCGAGAACGCGGAAGGTCGCCGGGTCGATCCGCCCCTCCGCCGCCAACTCCTCCAGCACGCAGGCGCGCAGCACGCCGGCATCCACCGTCCCGTCACGCACGGCGAAGGCGACGCGGTCCACCGGAAAACCGGAAAAGCGCAGGTCCTTCAGATCGCGGAAGGGATCGACACCGGCATCCAGCAGTTCCCCCCAGGCAATCTGGAAACCACCGAAAGCGTCGGGGTCGATGGCCATCAGCGTCCGCCCACGGAGGTCGCGCAGCGCCGTCAGGTCGTGGCGGTCGGCGCGCACGACGATGGCCGAGCCGATGGCATTGCCGGAAGACCGCCCGGATTGCAGGGTGGCGATGCGGGTGACGCCGTACCGCGCCTCCAGATCGACATAGTTGCCGGTGTTGGTCAGAATCAGGTCCACCGTGCGGTTCTGCACGGCGGCGTCCATCCCGGCGAGATCGAGCGCCACCATTTCCGCCCCGCGGCCGGGGAAATGGTCGCCGAGATAGCGGATCGTCGGTTCCCACACCGCCGCCGCATGTTCCTCCCCCCGATAGGCGAGTACGCCGACGCGGACCGGCGGCTCGGCAGCCCATCCGTTCGACGACAGCAGCAGCAGGAATACGAACAGCAGTCGGGCGATCATGGCGGCTGATCTTGCGAGGGGGTCCAGCCCTTTAGCGCGTCCGCCGCCCCGGCACAAGATGGCGCGCGTCCTGGACATATGCACCGCGGAAGGGGAATCGCGACCAGACAGCTCTGCACTGTGCCGGCGGTATCGCGCTCCGATCTCACGGACCGTTTGCGCCGATGGCGCGTTATTGAATGCAGCAACAGGGAGACAGACATGGCCGAGGCCAACATCAACGACCGGGCAAGCTTCGAACGGGCCTACGACCGGCATTCCTTCGAACAGGATGCGGCAATGAATGCACGCAGCGACACGACGGTCGTTCACGGCGTGACCATCCTCTCCGCCCCGGATGCAGAAGGGAGAGTCGAACTGTCCCGTACCTCTCAGCATGTGGGGGAGGGAAACCCCGAAGGCGATCCCGTCTTCATCGCTGCCTTTCGGCTTCACGACACTGCCGCCGACACCGCCAGCACCTACGCGAGTTCGGTCGAGCCGGTTGCCCCAACACGGAGCGATGCCGCCGACGACTATAGGGCCTTCATCGACCAGCTTCTGGACACGGCAAGGAACGCGCAGTTCAAGCCCGACATCGGCCGAGGCGAAGAGCGGCTGAAAGGCTTCCACGGCGGATGAGCATCTGCGGAGTTCCAAATGCCGGAACGCCCCGGCTCGTGTGAACCGGGGCGTTTCTGAAGTGATGGAGATGCAAGCTTATGCTTTTGGATTGAGCGTCTCTTGAGGCTTGGTGACCTGGCGGCGACCTACTCTCCCACGTCTTAAG
>NZ_LGQY01000108.1:0-62332 GCF_003116065.1 Azospirillum sp. TSO5
TCAATGCCATGGTCCGAGACAACAAGGAATGGGAGGCAATGCCACACTCACCATGAAAACAACATGGTTGCTCCCCCGCCTTGCGGGAGAGGGGGTTGGACGCTTGCCGGCGTGAGGTATGTACTGGAGCGGCGGCAGTCCCCTCTCCCTCGAAGAGGGGGAGGGTTAGGGAGGGGGCAACCACGGCCGCCCCCTCAACACCTCAAGCGGCGACGAGCAGCCCTTCGATCTCCTTCGCCGCGCCAGCCAGCGCCTTCGCCTTGGCTTCCGGACCCATGCCGATGCCCTCGGCGCGGATGAAGGTCACGTCGGTGATGCCGAAGAAGCCCAGCACCGTGCGCAGATAGGCCTCCTGGTGGTCCAGGCCGGCCAGCGCCGGGTTGGTCGAATAGACGCCACCGCGGCCCGACGCCACGATCACGCGCTTGCCGCCGGCCAGACCCTCGGGACCCTTCTCGGTGTAGCGGAAGGTGCGGCCGGCCTGGGCGAGGCGGTCGATCCAGGCCTTCAGCTGGGTCGGGATCGAGAAATTGTACATCGGCGCGCCGATCACGACGACGTCGGCAGCCAGGAACTCATCGACCAGGGCATCGGTCAGGGCCAGCTCTTCACGCTGGCGCTCGCTGAGGCCTTCCAGATTGCGGAACTTCACGACCTGCATCAGCTCGCCGGTCAGGTGGTCCGGCGGGTTGGCGGCGACGTCGCGGGTGACGACGGTGGCCGACGGTTCGGCCTTCACCAGAGCGTCGACGATGGAGGCGGTCAGCTGGCGGGTGACGGAGGCGGTGCCGAGCGGGCTGGAGTCGACATGCAGGATCGTGGTCATGGCGGAAGGAGCCTCTTGGTTGTTGCGGCCGTCAGGTCCGGCCGGTTTCTGACACCCAAGATGCTCTTTTGATTTCCGACGGTTAAGCCGGGCTGTGCGCGAAAGATCGTCTCTGGACAAGCAACAATCGGCGGCCAAGCGACCATCGGCCCGGCGGGGTCAGCGCGTCACCAGGGTCCCGCTGCGGAAGACCGCCATCTGACCCGGCTGCATCACCGTCCACGCCTCGTCCCTGGTCAGCGGCCGGGTGGCGACGACGGTGACGATGTCGTTGGGCGTCGTCTCCTTGGAGAAATCGACGCTCATGTCGGCATCGACCAGGGTGGCGGCGCCGAACGGCGCCTTGCGGGTCAGCCAGGCGAGGTTGGTCGCGCAATGGCACCACAGATAGCGCCCGTCGCTGAGCAGCATGTTGAAGACGCCGAGCGTCCCGAGGTCAGTGGCCAGATGGCGGATCAGCTTCATCAGGCCGGAGGTGGTCTTCGGCGGCTCCGGATACTGCATGCGGATCTGGTCGAGCAGCCAGCAGAAGGCATGCTCGCTGTCGGTGCTGCCGACCGGCTCGTAGAAGGTCAGGATGCGGTCCTTGATGCCCTTCAGCTGGCCGTTATGGGCGAAGGTCCACACCCGGCCCCACAGCTCGCGCGTGAAGGGGTGGGTGTTCTCCAGCGACACCCGGCCGCGGTTGGCGCGGCGGATGTGCGAGATCACCGTGCAGGACTTGATCGAATACTGGCTGACCAGCCGGGCGATCTCCGACTCCGAACTGGGGGCCGGGTCGTGGAAGGTGCGGCAGCCCTTCCCCTCGTAAAAGGCGATGCCCCAACCGTCGCGGTGCGGGCCGGTCTGTCCGCCGCGGCGCATCAGGCCGGCGAAGCTGAAACAGATGTCCGTGGGCACGTTGGCGCTCATGCCCAGGAGTTCGCACATGATGTCCTCGTCTGCCGCTGGTCGTCGCCCTTGGGAGCGACAAGCTACGACAGGTGGTGCGCAAGGTCACGCGCTGACATTGTGGAGCGCCACGCGCACGCACAGCCGGGATTCTCGAAGAAAATCACGTCGGCCATCGTCATGTCTTCCGGAACAGCGGCGCACGGGCCAGCAGCGCGTCCGCTTGCTGACAAATCTCGTCGTAGACCTTGCGGTCCAGCTTCCGCAGCCAGCGTGGCGGGATCGACTCGACGCCGTAGGTGGCGCCGGCCAGCATGCCGGCGATGGCGCCGGTGGTGTCGGCGTCTCCTCCCTGGTTCACCGTCTCCACCACGCAGGATTCGACCGAATCGGTCTGGAAGTAATAGTGGAAGACGGTCTGCACCGTATCGACGATGAAGGCGGTGGACAGGCCGCGATAGGGTTCGAACTTGAACTGGCGGTGTTTGGTGATCAGGGCGTTCGCCTCCTCCCGCGCGGTGACGATGCCGCCGCCCAGCACCAGCCGCCGCACCATCCGGCCCAGCGCGATCACTGCGGAATCGGACAGCTGGTTGCAATGGGTGATGTGCGACTGCTCCACCGACCAGCGCTCGAACGCCGCGTCGTCGCCCAGGGTCGCCAGCGCCACCGGCAGGTTGCGCATCGCCGCGCCGTTGCCGGCGTGATATTCCGACTCCGGCTCCTCCAGCGTGCCGTTCATGATGAAGCGGCGGATGCCGCGCCGTGTCGTGTCGCCGACATCGACCGGCACCGATTTCAGCCAGATCGCGAATTCCTCCGCGGCGCGGCGGGCCTCCCACTCCGGCCCCGAGAGGATGGCGCGGCCGAGATGCAGCGACATCTCGGTGTCGTCGGTCACCTGCCCCGCCGGCAGCTTCAGCCAGCCGCCGCCCTTGATGTGCTTGTGGACGCCATATTGGTGGGCGATCTCCCCCTTGGTCAGGAACTCCACCGTCGCCCCCAGCGCGTCGCCGCAGGCGAGGCCAAGATAGGCGCCGAGCGCCCTGGAACGGATTTCGGGCGTCAGAATCGTCGGATCGGTCATGCCATCGGGCAAAGCGCCCGCCCCTTCCTGGTGCGCCCCGCGAAACGGCCCGCAAGCCGACGCCGGACGTGAGGTTGTCAGAGAAGCGACACACCCACCCGATAGTCCCCGCCGATCACCAGATATTCTCCTTCTCCCTGGAACGGGTAACGCGGCAGGATGTCGCGGAAGAAGACCACCTTGGGCAGCGGCACCCAGGCATCGAGGATGTAGTCGCCGAACTGGCCGGCGATGTCGCGGTTGATGGAAAAGGAACACAGGTTGTTCAGCCGCAGCACCGCCGTGCGTTTGTCCGGCCGGGCGAGGATGTGGTGTTCCTCGAAATCGTTGACGCCGCGATACAGTCGGATGTGCGAGGCCCAGTTGGGCATCGGCGCGTCGGTCCAGCCGCGGCGGATCGTCCACTGGCAGAACTCGTACAGAAGGTCGAGCTGCAGATGGATGTTGTTGTTGTGGAAGCGGGTCGACTGCTTCTGCTCGCCATAGGCCGCCCAGGCGTCGGAGGCGAAGCGGTGGATCGGTTCGCCATGGAAGGTCGGCAGCAGACCGAAACGGCTCTCCACCCACCCCTTCAGCACCGCCCCCTCCGCCCGGTTGCTGTCGAACATCCAGCCCTTCAGCAGGCGCAGGTAGCTGGCGCGGAAACGCCGCCTGCCGTCCGGCCCCTCCGTTCCAGAGAAGTCGGGATTGACCCCGAACACCCCGGCCATATGGCGCTGGAAGATGTCGGAGGCGGTCAGTGCGTCGGGGCTTTCGTCCAGCGCCTCGAACAAGGCGGCGTGTTCGCTGCGGGTGCCGCCGATGCGTAGGCGCCGCGGCTCGTCATTGTAGGCTTCGCTGCACAGCAAGGCGGCCGGAACGTTGACGAGGTTGGTTCGGTGGGCGCGCAGGGCCAGCGGAGAGTCGGGCGGCGAGTCGGCCTCCGGCGTCCGTCCACTCGCATCGCGCATCAGCCCCCCATCCGTCACGCCAAGCCGCTCCGCCCGAATGTCATTACTTCTTATATGGATATTGCATAAGCCGGCGCGTGCCAAGCCTTCACCGCCGCAACCGGCGGAGGCGTGTCGCCGCATGTCGCAATATTGTCCATTTGAAGCCGAACTGTCCGTCCCCATACTCAGTACAGCGACGCTTACGATCCGGCGGCACCCGCATGGCCTTCTGGCCGACCAAGTACGACGACAGCCGGCGCCGGCGAACCCCGCCCGTGCCCACGCAGGCGCTTGTCCGGCCCTCGCCTGCCGCCGAATCCGCGACTCCCACGCCCGGCGTCCCCGACGGCCGCCCGCCGCGTGGCATGGTGGAGGCGCGCACCACCCTGCGGCTCGCCCAGCTCCTGCGCGGGTCGATCACACCGCTGCGCGGCGATGCCGTGCTGGAGCTGCTGGAGCCGCACCGGCCGCGGCTGGTGCCCAAGCCGATCAACCCGCTGCCGGCACTGGTCGGGCAGCCGCCCGGCCGCCTGATGGAAGCACTGCTGCGGCCGATCGGGCAGATCATCACCGACGTGCTGCTGCCGGGGGTGCGCGACCATCTGATCGACCGGCTGGTGACCGGCCGCACCGACCATGAGGAAAGCCTGCCGGGCGCCGTCGATCTCGCCGAGGCGATGCGGATGCTGGTCAGCCGGATGCGCGGCGGTGGCAAGGGCCATCTGCAGGCGGTGATCGCCGCCATCACCGCCGATGCCCGCGCCACCGCCGACAGGCTGACCAAGGACAGCCTCCCCATCGATGTCGGCGGCATCGACCAGCTGGCCCGCGCTCTGCTGCGCTTCGAGGTGCGGCGGATGGCGCTGGAGGCGCTGGGCGGCGGCAGCGCGCTGCAAGACGTCGTCTATCAGTCGCGGCGGCTCGCCCGCTACTCGCTGCGCCGGGCGACGGAGGCGATCCAGGGATTCGTCGCCGACCGGGGCATCAAGGCGCTGCACGCCAGCCTTGCCACACTGGCGTCGGTCGACGGGCTGATCGTCATCGCGTTGCGCAACCTGGACGACCAGGAGGAAAGCCGCGAGGAGGCCAGCCCCTTCGTCGAACCGGCGGACCGCAAGGCGATGAACGACTGGCTGTCGGCGGCATGGCGGCTTTCCGACACATTGTTCGATCTCATCGGCAAGGCGGCGGCCGGCGGCGAGTTGGACGACCTGCTGTTCGCCGCACTGCTGCGGCAATTGCGCAGCCTGCACCATTTCTGCGCCGACCTCAGCCATGCCGGCCGCCCCGCCGCCGTGGACACACTGAAGCAGCGGCTGGTCGACCGTTGCGACGCGCTGGCCCGCCTGACCGGCGAACGTCTGGTCGAGGCGCTGCTGACCAAGCCCGCCGATCCGGCCCTGGCCCGCCGCCTGATGGCGCGCGGCCGGCTGCTGGCGCAACTGCTCTACGACATGGACCGCGACGAGACGGTGGAGGAGCTGGCACTGCGCATCGTCGTGGCGGCGGAGGCGTTAGGCGAGGGGCGGTAGGGTTCTTCCGCGGGTACCCTCTCCCCATAAGTCCCTCCCGTCATAAAGACCCGACAAAATGTCTGGCTTTGTCGTGTGTGTCGGGACCCCGACAAAGGGACGCGCGGCTCCATACCGAAGAATTATCGTTATGAAACAATGAGTTACCGCTTATCTTCGCTCTGGCACGGGTCGTGCAATCCATGAAATCCGAAGCGGCCACGAACCGGCCGCACCGGATCGAAGCACAGTCCCACGACCCAAGCACAGGAGCGACCCACATGGCCAAAGCGCCTCTGCGTCAGATCGCCTTTTACGGCAAGGGCGGTATCGGTAAGTCCACCACCTCTCAGAACACGCTGGCCGCGCTGGTCGAGCTGGATCAGAAGATCCTGATCGTCGGCTGCGATCCGAAGGCCGACTCGACCCGCCTGATCCTGCACGCCAAGGCCCAGGACACCGTTCTCCACCTCGCCGCCGAGGCCGGTTCGGTCGAGGACCTGGAACTCGAAGACGTCGTCAAGATCGGCTACAAGGGCATCAAGTGCGTCGAGTCCGGCGGTCCGGAGCCGGGCGTCGGCTGCGCCGGCCGCGGCGTCATCACCTCGATCAACTTCCTGGAAGAGAACGGCGCCTACGACGACGTGGACTATGTGTCCTACGACGTGCTGGGCGACGTGGTGTGCGGCGGCTTCGCCATGCCGATCCGCGAGAACAAGGCCCAGGAAATCTACATCGTCATGTCGGGCGAGATGATGGCGCTGTACGCCGCCAACAACATCGCCAAGGGCATCCTGAAATACGCCCACAGCGGCGGCGTGCGCCTGGGCGGCCTGATCTGCAACGAGCGTCAGACCGACAAGGAGATCGATCTGGCCGAGGCCCTGGCCAAGCGCCTGGGCTCCAAGCTGATCCACTTCGTGCCGCGCGACAACATCGTGCAGCATGCCGAGCTGCGCCGCATGACCGTCATCGAGTATGCGCCGGAGAGCAAGCAGGCGGAAGAGTACCGCCAGCTCGCCAGCAAGGTGCACAACAACTCCGGCCAGGGTTGCATCCCGACCCCGATCACGATGGAAGAGCTGGAAGAGATGCTGATGGACTTCGGCATCATGAAGACCGAGGAGCAGCAGCTCGCAGAGCTGGCTGCCAAGGAAGCGGCGAAGGCCGGCGCCTGATCCCGGGCGTAGCGACGGTTGCCTACCGGCCCCCCTGCCCCATCCGCGCAGGGGGGACCGCCTGAACACTGGCCCTTTTCCCCAGCCCCGCACGACGTCGACCCAACGACTGCCCACCGGTTCCGGCCGGGTGACGTCGGCGTGGGAGGGAGGGGCTCGGTCACGCGCTGCAGTGGCGCGGAATATTCAAGCAGGAGGCCGGCTATGAGCCTGTCCGAGAACACCCAGACCACCACCGCGGTCGACGTCAAGAACCTCGTCAACGAAGTCCTCGAAGCCTATCCCGAAAAGTCCCGCAAGCGCCGCGCCAAGCACCTGAACGTGCTGGAGGCCGAGGCCAAGGACTGCGGCGTCAAGTCGAACGTCAAGTCCATCCCCGGCGTCATGACGATCCGCGGCTGCGCCTACGCCGGCTCGAAGGGCGTGGTGTGGGGGCCGATCAAGGACATGATCCACATCTCCCACGGCCCCGTGGGCTGCGGCTACTACTCCTGGTCCGGCCGCCGCAACTACTACATCGGCGACACCGGTGTGGACAGCTGGGGCACGATGCACTTCACCTCCGACTTCCAGGAGAAGGACATCGTCTTCGGCGGCGACAAGAAGCTGCACAAGGTCATCGAGGAAATCAACGAGCTGTTCCCGCTGGTGAACGGCATCTCGATCCAGTCGGAATGCCCGATCGGCCTGATCGGCGACGACATCGAGGCGGTCGCCCGCGCCAAGTCGGCGGAAATCGGCAAGCCGGTCATCCCCGTGCGCTGCGAAGGCTTCCGCGGCGTGTCCCAGTCGCTGGGCCACCACATCGCCAACGACGCCATCCGCGACTGGGTGTTCGAGAAGACGGAACCCAAGGCCGACTTCGTCTCCACCCCCTATGACGTCACCATCATCGGCGACTACAACATCGGCGGCGACGCCTGGTCTTCCCGCATCCTGCTGGAGGAGATCGGCCTGCGCGTGATCGCCCAGTGGTCGGGCGACGGCACCATGGCCGAGCTGGAGAACACGCCGAAGGCCAAGGTCAACCTGATCCACTGCTACCGTTCGATGAACTACATCGCGCGCCACATGGAAGAGAAGTACAATATTCCTTGGATGGAATACAACTTCTTCGGCCCGAGCCAGATCGCCGAATCCTTGCGCAAGATCGCCGCTCTCTTCGACGACAAGATCAAGGAGAACGCCGAGAAGGTCATCGCCCGCTACCAGCCGATGGTCGATGCGGTCATCGCCAAGTACAAGCCGCGGCTGGACGGCAAGAAGGTCATGATCTACGTCGGCGGCCTGCGTCCCCGCCACGTCGTCGATGCCTATCACGACCTCGGCATGGAGATCATCGGCACCGGTTACGAATTCGCCCACAACGACGACTATCAGCGCACGCCGCACTATGTGAAGGAAGGCACGCTGATCTACGACGACGTCACCGCGTTCGAACTGGAGAAGTTCGTCGAGGCGATGCGTCCCGACCTCGTCGCGTCGGGCATCAAGGAAAAGTACGTGTTCCAGAAGATGGGCCTGCCGTTCCGCCAGATGCACAGCTGGGACTACTCCGGCCCGTACCACGGCTATGACGGCTTCGCGATCTTCGCCCGCGACATGGACCTGGCCATCAACAACCCCGTCTGGGGCGTGATGAAGGCCCCGTTCTGACCATCGGCCTCTGGAACAGGAGAATTCGACAATGACCGACAAGCTTTCGCAGAGCGCCGACAAGGTCCTCGACCACTACACCCTCTTCCGGCAGCCCGAATACGCGGCAATGTTCGAGAAGAAGAAGACCGAGTTCGAGTACGGCCATTCGGACGAGGACGTCGCCCGCGTGTCCGAATGGACCAAGTCCGAGGAATACAAGGCGAAGAACTTCGCCCGTGAAGCGGTCGTCATCAACCCGACCAAGGCCTGCCAGCCGATCGGCGCGATGTTCGCCGCCCAGGGCTTCGAAGGCACCCTGCCCTTCGTCCATGGCTCCCAGGGCTGCGTCGCCTATTACCGCACCCACCTGACCCGCCACTTCAAGGAGCCGAACAGCGCGGTCTCCTCGTCGATGACGGAGGACGCGGCGGTGTTCGGCGGGCTGAACAACATGATCGACGGTCTGGCGAACGCCTATGCGCTCTACAAGCCGAAGATGATCGCGGTGATGACCACCTGCATGGCCGAGGTCATCGGCGACGATCTGCAGGGCTTCATCGCCAACGCCAAGAACAAGGAAAGCGTGCCGGCCGACTTCCCGGTGCCGTTCGCCCACACCCCGGCCTTCGTCGGCAGCCACATCGTCGGCTACGACAACATGATCAAGGGGATCCTGAGCAGCTTCTGGGGCACGTCGGAGAATTTCGACACGCCCAAGACCGAGCAGATCAACCTGATCCCGGGCTTCGACGGCTTCGCCGTCGGCAACAACCGCGAACTGAAGCGCATCGCTGGCGAGTTCGGCGTGAAGCTGCAGATCCTGTCCGACGTGTCCGACAATTTCGACACGCCGATGGATGGCGAGTACCGCATGTATGACGGCGGCACCACCATCGAGGAGACCAAAGCGGCCCTGCACGCCAAGGCCACCCTCTCCATGCAGGAGTACAACACCACCCAGACCCTGCAGTTCTGCAAGGAGAAGGGCCAGGAGGTCGCCAAGTTCAACTACCCGATGGGCGTCACCGCCACCGACGAGTTGCTGCTGAAGCTGGCGGAACTGTCGGGCAAGCCGGTGCCGGCCAGCCTGAAGCTGGAGCGCGGCCGTCTGGTCGACGCCATCGCCGACAGCCACACCCACCTGCACGGCAAGCGCTTCGCCGTCTACGGCGACCCGGACTTCTGCCTGGGCATGACCCGCTTCCTGCTGGAGCTGGGTGCGGAGCCGGTGCACATCCTGTCGACCTCCGGCTCCAAGAAGTGGGAGAAGCAGGTCCAGAAGGTGCTGGACGGCTCGCCCTTCGGCAAGTCCGGTGCGGCCTATGGCGGCAAGGATCTGTGGCACCTGCGCTCGCTGATCTTCACCGACAAGGTGGACTACATCATCGGCAACAGCTACGGCAAATATCTGGAGCGCGACACCAAGGTTCCGCTGATCCGCCTGACCTATCCGATCTTCGACCGCCATCACCACCACCGCTATCCGACCTGGGGCTACCAGGGCGCGCTGAACGTGCTGGTGCGGATCCTGGACCGGATCTTCGAGGACATCGACGCCAACACCAACATCGTCGGCCAGACCGACTACTCGTTCGACCTGATCCGCTGATCGGCGGCAACCCAGGCTTCACTTCATGGGCATCGGTTCAGCCCAACCGTCGCGCCGGGGCCTCCATCCCCCCGGCCCGGCGGCAACCTCCCCAGCCCGGAGAGCGTCGGCGACGGCGCCCTCCGGGTTTCTTTGCATTAAACGCGGGCCAACGGCCGGAGCTGGCGGGAAAGCAAAATGCCGGGCAAAGTTCGACATTTTATGTCTCGTACCCATAAATTTTGTTACTTACTTTGATGTCGCAAATTTACCCGCGAGAAACCAAAAACGACAACATTCACGCACTTCTTGAACACAGAAAGAAAAATCAACGGTTTCTATTATTAGGTCGCTCTCATGTTTAGGGTTTATCCAAGAAATTCATGGGACTTTAGTGCCAACACTTATTGACCGATCGCCTCACTCGGGCTTTCATGATGCCTGCGGAACAAATGCGCAGGCACAGCAAGGGGAAGGCAGAGATGTTTGGCTTTATTCGGCCGATGAATGGAAAGGCATCCGACAGCCAAGCGATTCTGTCCGCCCTGGACCGTTCGCAGGCGGTGATCGAGTTCTCACTGGACGGAACGATCCTGACCGCCAACGCCAATTTCCTTGCGGTGATGGGCTATTCCTTGCCGGAGATCGTCGGACAGCATCACCGGATGTTCATTGATCCAGCCGAACATGGCAGTCCGGCCTATCGGGAGTTCTGGGATCGGCTGAAGCGCGGCGAGTTCCAGCGGGCTTTGTACCGGCGCATTGGCAAAAACGGTCGGGAGGTCTGGATCGAGGCGACCTACAATCCGGTACTCGATGGGTCCGGCCGTCCTTGCAAAGTTGTCAAGATCGCCACCGACGTCACGGAAAGACAGGCCATCAATGCCGATATGCGCGGCAAGGTCGATGCGATCTCGCGCTCGCAGGCAGTGATCGAATTCAATCCGGATGGCACCGTCATCACCGCCAACGAGAATTTCCTCAAGGTGCTCGGCTACAGTCTGGACGAGATACGCGGACGGCATCACAGCATGTTCGTCGATGCGCAGGAGCGCGAGAGTTCCGCCTATCGGGAATTCTGGTCCAGGCTGAACAAGGGGCAGTTCGAAGCCGCCCAATACCGGCGCATCGGCAAGGGCGGTCGTGTCGTCTGGATCCAGGCATCCTACAACCCGGTTTTCGACGGTGCCGGCCGCCTGTGCAAGGTCGTGAAGTTCGCGACCGACATCACCGAGCAGATCAGTTTGCTGGACCGCCTGAAATCCCTGATCGACACCAATTTCACCGAGATCGAACAGGCGATGAGCGTCGCCCACCAACAGGCCGACACCGCTGCGGCCGCATCGTCGGAGACGCGAGGGACGGTGCAGACCATAGCGGCCGGGGCGGAGGAACTGGCCGCCGCCGCCCGTGAGATCGCCGACAGCATGTCGCGGTCACAGCAGGCTGCGGATGCCGCCGTGAGCGAGGCCGACAACGCCGACCGCGCGGCGACCCGCTTGACGGAAGTGGCGAAGGCGATGGGTGGCATCGTCGAACTGATCCGCTCCATCGCCGGACAGATCAACATGCTGGCCCTGAACGCGACCATCGAGGCGGCGCGGGCGGGTGAGGCCGGCAGAGGCTTCGCCGTGGTTGCCAACGAGGTCAAGAATCTGGCCAACCAGTCGGCCAACGCGACCGCCCAGATTTCCCACGAAATCGAGGGAATGCGATCCGTCTCCGGCGATGTCGTGTCTTCCCTGTCGGCAATTCGCACCGCGATGTCCAATCTGCGCGAATTCGTCGTCATGTCCGCCGGCGCGGTCGAGGAACAGACCAACGTCACCGCCAGCATTTCCGCCAACATGCAGGGAGCATCGACCTCGGTGGCGGTGGTGGACCGGAACATCACCGCAATCTCCACCGCCTTCGCACAGGTCGGAACCGCCATCGCCTCGACCAAGGAGGCGGCGCAAGTGCTCGCCCGCTGACCGTGCCCAATCGCGAAGCCGACCACCCGCTCCAGCGCAAGGTCGGCGCCCGCCCCTTCCCTGCACATGCCTTCCAATGGCTGTGCGACACCCGACATGCCGCGGGCGGCGAGGGGCGATTGTCAGCTATCGGACAGCGACGGGAAATATGACAATCCTTCTTTATCAGTAATTTACCCGCTGGCACGCCCCCTGCATCACTCGTCCGCAGAGCCATTTCCGGCGCCAGGATGGGAGAGCGGGCATGCTCCAGGACAGGATCCAGGACGTCTTCAACGAACCGGGCTGCGCGGCCAACCAGGCCAAGTCGGCCAAGGAGAAGAAGAAGGGCTGCACCAAGTCGCTGAAGCCGGGGGCAGCAGCCGGCGGCTGCGCCTATGACGGGGCAATGATCGTGCTGCAGCCGATCGCCGACGCCGCCCATCTGGTCCATGGCCCCATCGCCTGCCTGGGCAACAGCTGGGACAATCGCGGCTCGCAATCCTCCGGCCCGCAGCTTTACCGCACCGGCTTCACCACCGACCTGTCGGAACTGGACGTCATCGGCGGCGGCGAGAAGAAGCTTTACCGCGCCATCAAGGAGATCGTTCAGCAATACGACCCGCCGGCCGTCTTCGTCTATCAGACCTGCGTGCCCGCCATGACCGGCGACGACATCGCCGCCGTCTGCAAATTCGCGACGCAGAAGCTGGGAAAGCCGGTGATCCCGGTGGAGGCGCCGGGCTTCGTCGGATCGAAGAATCTCGGCAACAAGCTGGCCGGCGAGGCCCTGCTGGAGCATGTCATCGGCACGGTGGAGCCGGACTACACCACCCCGACCGACGTCTGCATCATCGGCGAATACAACCTCGCCGGCGAGCTGTGGCTGGTCAAGCCGCTGCTGGACGAGATCGGCATCCGCCTGTTGTCCTGCATCTCCGGCGACGGCCGCTACAACGAGGTCGCCCAGGCCCACCGTGCCCGCGTCACCATGATGGTGTGCAGCCAGGCGCTGGTGAATGTCGGCCGCAAGATGCAGGAGCGCTACGGCATCCCCTATTTCGAGGGGTCCTTCTACGGCGTCTCCGACATGTCGGACACGTTGCGCACCATGACCCGCATGCTGGTGGAGCGCGGCGCCGACAAGGCGCTGATCGACCGCGCCGAGGGCGTGATCGCGCGGGAGGAAAGCCGCGTCTGGCGCCGTCTGGAACCCTACAAGCCACGCTTCGAGGGCAAGCGCGTCCTGCTGTTCACCGGCGGGGTCAAGAGCTGGTCGATGGTCAGCGCGCTGGAAGGCGCCGGACTGACCATCCTCGGCACCTCCACCAAGAAATCGACCAAGGAGGACAAGGAGCGCATCAGGAAGATGAAGGGCGAGGAGTTCCACCAGTGGGACGATCTGAAGCCGCGCGACATCTACAGGATGCTGGCCGACAATCAGGCCGACATCATGATGTCCGGCGGCCGGTCGCAGTTCATTTCCCTGAAGGCCAAGGTTCCCTGGCTCGACATCAACCAGGAGCGCCACCACGCCTATGCCGGCTATGACGGCATCGTCAATCTCTGCGAGGAGATCGACAAGACGCTGTCGAATCCGATCTGGGGCCAGGTCCGCCAGCCGGCGCCGTGGGAATCCGGCCCGTCCTCCACGCTCCTGGCTGCGGAGTGAGGCCGATGTCGCACATCCAGCGCTTCCCCTCCGCCGCCAAGGCCGCCTCGACCAACCCGCTGAAGATGAGCCAGCCGCTCGGTGCGGCACTCGCCTATCTCGGAATCGACCGCTGTCTGCCGCTGTTCCATGGGTCGCAGGGCTGCACCGCCTTCGGGTTGGTCCTGCTGGTGCGCCACTTCCGCGAGGCGATCCCGCTGCAGACCACGGCGATGGATCAGGTCTCCACCATCCTCGGCGGTTACGAGAATCTGGAACAGGCGATCCGCACCATCGTCGAGCGCAACAAGCCCGCCATGATCGGCGTCGCCACCACCGGCGTGACCGAGACCAAGGGCGAGGACATGGGCGGCCAATACACGCTGTTCCGCCAGCGCAACCCCGATATGGCCGACACCGCGCTGGTCTTCGCCAACACCCCCGACTTTGCCGGCGGCTTCGAGGACGGCTTCGCCGCCGCGGTCACCGCGATGGTGGAGCGGCTGGTCGAACCGTCGCCGGTGCGCATCCCGACCCAGGTCAATGTGCTGGCCGGCTGCCATCTGTCACCGGGAGACGTCGAGGAGTTGCGCGACGTCATCGAAGGTTTCGGCCTGTCGCCGATCATGCTGCCCGACCTGTCGCTGTCGATGTCCGGCCGCCAGCCGACCGACTTCACCGCCACCTCGCTGGGCGGCGTGACGGTGGAGCAGATCCGCGCCATGGGCGCCTCGGCCGCCACCATCGTGGTCGGCGAGCATATGCGGGTCGCCGGCAATGCGCTGGAGCTGAAGACCGACGTGCCCAGCCACTTCTTCAGCCGCCTGACCGGGCTGGAGGCGACCGACAAGCTGGTCCGTCTTCTGATGGAGCTATCGGGCAAACCGGCGCCGGCCCGGCTGCGGCGCCAGCGTGAAGCCCTGGTCGACGCCATGCTGGACGGGCATTTCTTCTACAGCCGCAAACGCATCGCCGTCGCGCTGGAGCCCGACCTGCTCTACGCCGTCACCGGCTTCCTGACCGACATGGGGGCGGAGGTGGTCGCCGCGGTGTCGCCGACGCAAAGCCCGGTGCTGGAGCGGCTGAAGGCCGCCACCATCATGGTCGGCGACCATTCCGACGTGGAGACGCTGGCCCGCGACGCCGACCTGATCGTGTCCAACTCGCACGGGCGGCAGGGGGCGGCGCGGATCGGCGTGCCGCTGCACCGCATGGGCCTGCCAATGTTCGACCGGTTGGGGGCGGGACTGCGCGTCCAGGTCGGTTACCGCGGCACGCGCGAACTGCTGTGCGGGATCGGCAACCTGTTCCTCGCCCGCGAGATGGACCATTCCCACCACGAATCGGGCGAATCCCACGGCTGCGGAGGCGGATCATGCGGATGCAACGCCGTCTGAGCGTGGTGCAGGACCCACGCCCGACACACCATCCGACACGAGGAGGATCGATGAAGGTCGCTTTCTGCACCCAGGACATGCAGCACGTCGATGCGCATTTCGGCTGGGCCAAGAACATCGCCGTCTATCGGGTCGACCGCCAGGGCCATGCCTTTCTGGAGACCTTCCAGTTCGGCGGCTCGATGTTCGAAGACGGCAACGAGGACAAGCTGGTGCCCAAGCTGGAGGCGCTGGCCGACGTCGCCATCCTCTACCTGTCGGCCATCGGCGCCTCGGCCGCCGCCCGCGTGGTGGCGAAGAAGATCCATCCGGTGAAGGTCGAGGCAACCGAGACCATCCCGGCCCTGCTCGACAAGCTGGTCCAGACGCTGAACGGCAATCCGCCGCCCTGGCTGCGCAAGGCGATGGGCGAGACGCCCCAATTCCATTTCGACGAGGAGGAGGTCTGAGTATGGCTGCAGAGAGCGCTGATGTGGCAGACGTGTCCGTCGCCGACCAGTTCGTGAAGACGCTGGTCCTGCTGTTCCGTGCCGAGGACAGCTATGGCGCCTGGGAAGGCAAGCCGGACGAGGCTTTGCTCGCCCCCTTCATTCTGGACAAGGAGGCGCGTGCCGCCATTCCGATAATCGGCGATCCCGACCCGGACACGCTGTGGCGGCTGGAGCTGTTCTACAAGGCGGTCGGCGTCACGGTCGAAAAGCAGACCGGCATGATGGCCTCGCCGATGATGAAGATGAGCCACGAGGGCTTCGGCCGCATGATCCTGACCACCGGCCGGCTGGTGGTGGTGTCGAAGACTCTGCGCGACGTCCACCGCTTCGGCTTCCCCAGCCTGGAGAAGCTGGCCGCCGACGGCGCCAAGCTGGTCGAGGACGCCGTGGCGCTGATCCGGGAATACCCCGATGTCGCGAACCTCTGAGCCTGCCGGGAGCACGACCGTGAGCGACATCGACGCGCTGAAGGACGAGATCAAGAAGCTGAACGCCCGCGCCACCCAGAAGAAGATGGATTTGCACGACCTGTCGGAAGAGCTTCCGCAGAATTGGCAGAGCATCCTGACGGTGGCGCAGGAAACCTATAACGCCTTCAAGATCCTGACGGAGAAGCGGGCGGCGCTGAAGGCGCTGGAGACGGCATAATCCCTCCATTTTTCAAGAAGAGCTTAGGCGTACCCTTTCCCGAGAGGAACATTCCCATGGCTGAATTCCTGACCGGCACCACCCGCGGTGGTCAAAGCTGGACCCCGAAGTTCGTCCAATCCATCGACCGGAAGCAGTGCATCGGCTGTGGCCGCTGCTTCAAGGTGTGCGGGCGCGGCGTGCTCGACATGATCGGCCTGACCGAGGACGGCGACATCGTCGACGCCTTCGACGACGAGGCCGAGAAGAAGATCATGACGGTCAAGGAAGCAGCCAACTGCATCGGCTGCGAAAGCTGCTCCAAGGTGTGCTCGAAGAGCTGCATCACCCATGCGCCGGTGGCGGCGTGAGTTTTCGCCGAGTGCCCCCTTCCTTCCCATGCTTCGCGTGGGCCCCTTCCCTCCCCCGCCTACGGCGGTAGAGGGAGTTGATCGCAGAGCAGTTGCAGTCCCCTCTCCCGCGATAGCGGGGGAGGGTTAGGGAGGGGGCCTCACTTCTGCAAAGCCCCCACTCCCCTCAGTACGCGTACTCCTTGAACACCGGATCGACGCTGCCGCCCCAGGGGCCGTTGAACTTCTCCAGAAGTTCGTCGGCCGGGCTGCGGCCGGTCTCCGCGATGACCTGCAGTGTGTCGAGGAAATGCGTCTCGTCGTCGCCCCAATTGTCGTTGCGGGCGCGGCGGGCCAGACCATCGCGGGCGATCGCCAGCATCTCCAGCGCGACGTCGCGCACCGTGCCGTTGCGGAACGTCGTGCGCAGGCCCAAACGCGGCACCTCGGCGCGCAGATGCGCGCGTTCCGCCGTCGTCCAGTCCTTCACCAGATCCCACGCCGCATCCAGCGCCACCTGATCGTAGAGCAGCCCGACCCACAGGGCCGGCAAGGCGCACAGGCTGCGCCACGGTCCGCCGTCGGCGCCGCGCATCTCCAGATACTTCTTCAGACGCGCTTCCGGAAAGGCCGTGGTGGTGTGGTCGGCCCAGTCGGTGATGAGCGGCAGCTCACCCGGCAGCGCCGGAAGCTTGCCGTCGAGGAAGTCACGGAAGGACTGGCCGGCCGCGTCGATGTAGGTGCCGTCGCGGTAGACGAAGTACATCGGCGTGTCGAGCAGATAGTCGACATAGCGTTCGAAGCCGAAGCCATCCTCGAACACGAAGGGAATGTCGCCGGTGCGGTCCGGGTCGGTGTCGGTCCAGATGTGGCTGCGGAAGCTCTGGAAGCCGTTCGGCTTGCCTTCCGTGAAGGGAGACATGGCGAACAGCGCGGTCGCGATCGGCTGGAGGGCCAGCGAGACGCGGAACTTCTTCACCATGTCGGCTTCGGACGCGAAGTCCAGATTGACCTGTACGGTACAGGTCCGCGTCATCATGTCGAGGCCGAGCGAACCGACCTTCGGCATGTAGTCGCGCATGATCTTGTAACGGCCTTTGGGCATCCAGGGGATGTCGTCGCGCGTCCATTTCGGCTGGAAGCCCAGCCCCATCATGGCGATGCCCAGTTCGGCCCCGACCTCCTTCACCTGGCGCAGGTGACGGTGCACCTCGGCGCAGGTCTGGTGCAGGGTCTCCAGCGGCGCACCGGAAAGCTCGACCTGCCCGCCGGGCTCCAGCGTGATGTTGGCCATGTCCTGGACCAACGCGATGATGTTGCCCTTCTCCTCCACCGGCTGCCAGCCGAAGCGGGTCATGCGGGTCAGCAGCTCGCGGATGCCATCCGGCCCGTCATAGGGCAGCGGTCGCAGGTCGGAGGTGCGGTAGGCGAATTTCTCGTGCTCGGTTCCGATGCGCCAGTCGGGCGCCGGCTTGCAGCCGGATTCGAGATAGGCCGCAAGCTGGCGGCGGTCGGTGATGGGTTCGCCGCGCGTGGTCGGGGGTGCGGACATGAAGTCTCTCGCGGGAAGTGGACAGGGGATCGGCCGGGTGACGGCCGGTTACGGGATCGGCGCGCGGAAAGGCGGACGCCGGTCGCTTCCCCCGGCAGTCCAGTCCCCGGCCAAGGACTGCCAGCAAGCCAGCGCCGCCACCACCGCCGTGTCGGCCCGCAGGATGCGCGGACCCAATCCCACCGGTACAACAAAGGGAAGTTTGACGAGTTCGTCAAGTTCCGACTGGTCGAAACCGCCCTCCGGCCCGATCAGCAGGGCTGCAGGTCCCGCAGGGGCGTCGCGCAGAACCTCGGCGATGGGGCGGGCGGAACCGGCCTCGGCACACAGATAGAGCCGGCGGTCGGCCGGCCATCCGGCCAGCACGCGGTCCAGCGGCAGAGCCTCCCCCATCTCCGGCACGCTCAGGCGCTCGCACTGTTCGGCCGCCTCGACCGCGTTGGCGCGCAGCCGGTCGATGTTGACGCGGTTGGGGTCGGTGCGCCGGGTGAAGACCGGCCAAAGCCGGGAAACCCCCATCTCGGTCGCCTTCTCGGCGACGAAATCGATGCGGCCCTTCTTCAGCGGGGCGAAGAGAAGCCAGAGGTCCGGAGTCGTATCCTGCTGCCGCCGCTGCTCCGCCACGGTCAGCGAGCACCAGCCCTTGCCGAAGCCGTCGATCACCGCCCGCCATTCGCCGTCGCGGCCGTTGAACACCGCGACGGAGTCGCCGCGGTCCAGCCGTAGGACATGGCGCAGGAAATGGGCGCGCTCATGGTCCAGCCCGACCGACTGGCCTTCGGCCAGCGGGCTGTCGACAAACAGGCGGGTCTTGATCGGGTCGGCCATGGTATTCGTCTCCGCGGGGCGGCGCCGACTATAGCCGGCCGCGGGCGTGCAAGTCAGCAGGTCAGAAGCCAGACATGCGGGTACGCAAGGCCGCTCAGGCTGCGGCTATCAGGGCGTCGATTTGGCGGCGCAGGTCGTTGGGCTGGACAGGCTTGTGCAGGATGCGGATCTGATCCGCCTTGGCCGCAGCCATCAGTTCGGCCCCGGTGTCGCCGGTCAGGATGATGGCGGGCACGGTGGCGCCGCAGGCCTCGCGCACCGCCCGCACGGCGGTGATGCCGGACCAGCCGTCGCGCAACCGATAATCGGACAGGATCACGTCCGGCGCCGGACAGCCGGGCAGCTTCGCCAGGACGGTTTCGACATCCTCCGCGGCAAGCACCTGATAGCCCCAGGTGTCCAGCATGATCTCCATCCCGGCCAAGATGATCGACTCGTCATCGATGACGACGGCGAAACGGTCCGGTTTCGTGCTCATGTCCATTTGAGATTGCAAGCCGCTGAGGTTTTGATAAAGAAACAGTATTGGCACGATTTTGGCGCGCGCAAGTCCTGGAACTGCAATTTTTCATAGCTTGAGCCCGGCTGTTTGGTCGCATCGCTTCCGGACTTCACTCCGGTTCCAAGCGGTGCGCCGCACTTGCCGCACGGACGGCAGCCCGATACCTTCGCCATGATTGCTGTCCCGACATCTCCATAGCACAGCGGAAACACCGCCGTCATGCCCACTGCTTCCACCGGCCCGACTCTTCCCGACTCCGGTTTCACCGACATCCGCAGGGACGGCTGGGTCACCCGCCGGATTCCCGCCCGGCTGCGCCCTTATGTCACGCTGGCGCGTCTCGACCGCCCGATCGGGACATGGCTACTGCTGTTCCCCTGCTGGTGGAGCGTGGCGCTGGCCATGCCGCAACCCTTCCGGGACTGGCCGTCGCTGCTCTGGCTGATGGCGCTGTTCGGGATCGGCGCGGTGCTGATGCGCGGCGCCGGCTGCACCGTCAACGACATCCTGGACCGCAAGTTCGACGCGATGGTGGAACGCACCCGCTCCCGCCCGATCCCGTCGGGGCAGGTGTCGGTGCGTCAGGCGCTGGCCTTCCTGGTGGCCCAGCTTCTGGTGTCGCTGCTGATTCTGGTGCAGTTGGGAACGACCGCCATCGGTCTGGGCGTGCTGTCGCTGCTGCTGGTCTTCACCTATCCGCTGATGAAGCGGATCACATGGTGGCCGCAGGCCTTTCTTGGGCTGACCTTCAACTGGGGCGCGCTGATGGGCTGGGCGGCGGTGCAGAACGATGTCGGCTGGCCGGCGCTGGCGCTCTATGTGACGGGCATCGCCTGGACGCTGGGCTATGACACCATCTACGCCCATCAGGACAAGGAGGACGACGCCCGCATCGGCGTGAAGTCCACCGCGCTGCGCCTGGGCGACCAGAGCAAGATCTGGATCTACGGCTTCTATACCCTGACCTATGTCGGCATCGGCATCGCCGGCCGTCTGGCCGGGCTGGGCGGACTATTCCTGCCGGTGCTGTCGCTGGCCGCTCTGCAACTGGCCTGGCAGGTCGCGACATGGCGGCCGGACGATCAGGGCGACTGCCTGGACAAGTTCAAGTCCAACCGCTGGTTCGGCTGGCTGGTGCTGGCGGCGATCCTGGCGGGGAAGATTTAGGGACTCGGATCAGGAAGGTGGCGTAAGAGCCTGTTTGAAAACGTCCATCATCTTCCGCCCTTTCCCGATCCGTCATCCCCGCGAAGGCGGGGATCCAGGCTTCCCGTAAGGGAACAGCGCGGAATAGCTGGATTCCCGCCTTCGCGGGAATGACGATGGAAAGGCGTCGATTGTTGGCCGACGGGCTTTTCAAACAAAAAGGGCGGAGCCAAGCCCCGCCCTTCTTGAAAACTCGAACAGACCCGGATCAGCGCCCGTTGGTCTCGGCCAGCTGGGCGACGGAGTTGCCGGAGCCGGGCTTGCGGCCGGGGGCGACGGTGCGGCGGCTGCCGGGGGAGGAGAGTTCGGCGACCGTGACCGGGGCGGCATGGGCGCTGGCCGGCTTGCGCGACGGCAGCACGGCGACGTCCATGCGCTGCGGCTTCTGCGGCGTGTGCGAGGCGACGGCCGTGATCGGCAGGCTCTGCGGCTTGCGGCCGGGAACCGAGACGCTGAGATTCTTCTGCGGCTGCAGCGACGCTTCCAGCATGCGCGGGCCGGTGGCCTTGCCACGGCCACGCGGGCTGCTGGCGAAGCCCTGGTCCATGCCGCGGTCGCCGGCATCCAGCATCCGGCCGCCGCGCGGTGCTTCCTCGCCTTCCGGCATGATGAAGCCGTAGGCGGCATAGACGCGCAGGCCGAGCTGGTCGGTCGGCTCGTGCCAGACGCGGACGGAGGACCAGTCGTTGTTGCGCGACACGTCGACCACCCGCATGCCGCGGCGCAGCCCATCGCCATCCAGCCAGCTGTGGTCGACCTCGATGGTGCGGCGGTCGATCACCGCGCTGACCAGCGAAACGTGGCCGCGGCGCATGTGCCCGGTGCGCTTCAAGACGAGGACGGAGCCGACGGCGGGGCGGTGTTCGCGGTCATACTGACCGGCGGCATGGTCCCACCAGGTCCAGGCGTCGCCGCGAATGGTGAAATCGGAGATGGAACGGACCGTGCGCACGCAATCGCCGTCTTGTGCGGCAGCCGTCGACACGGTAAGGGGGCTGAGCGCGATCAAAGCCGCAAACGAAAGGCCGATGGCGGTTCCCCTCTGCCGCATGACTCCCCCAATCCCTCTGTTTTCCCCTTGGCAGAACGGGTAACACGGGTTTGCAGCTGTGTCTACACCGTTTGAATTATGTAACATTCAAAAGCCATCGACCGCCCTCCCCCCAACAGCGGAGTCCCTTGGGAATCCTCGTATGAACAATGCATCCCCGCCAGATTTCGTCCGCGACAACACGGCGCTGACGACCACCCCGCTGCTGCCGGAAATCCAGCTTCATCTTGCCACCGAGGTCACGCCACTCTGGCAGGCGACCGAGGAGACCTTGGCCGCCACGAATTTGCCACCGCCATACTGGGCTTTCGCTTGGCCGGGCGGACAAGCTGTGGCACGGCTGTTGCTCGACCGGCCGGAGCTGGTGGCCGGCAAGTCCGTGCTCGATTTTGCCGCAGGCACCGGGTTGGTCGGCATCGCCGCGATGAAGGCCGGGGCGGCGCGGGTCCAGTCCTGCGACATCGACCGCTTCTCGCTCGCCGCCATCGCGCTGAACGCCGAGGCCAACGAGGTGGAGGTCAAGCCGGTCAGTGCCGATCTGGTCGGCCGCCCCCTGCCGGGCATCGACGTGGTGCTGGCCGGCGACGTCTGTTACGAGAAGCCGATGGCGGAGCGGGTGACGGCATGGCTGCGCGAGGTCGCCGCCACCGGCACGCTGGTGCTGCTGGGCGATCCTGGCCGCGCCTATGCCCCCGCCGACGGCATCGAGAAGGTGGCGACCTACACCGTCCCGACCTCGCTGGAGTTGGAGGATCGGGAGACGCGCGAAACGACGATCTGGCGGCTGCTTCCTAACGGGTAAGGCGGGACACGGCCAGCCGCAGGTCGGCCAGGAAGGCCGGCTGTTCCACCAGCTGGCCGCGCAGCAGGTAGCTGGGGTGGAAGGTCGGCACCACCTCCACCCCGTCCAGCAGGCGGCAGGGCAGCACCTTGCCACGCAATTGCAGGATGCCGTTCTCCCCGGTCAGCGCCCAGGTCGGGGTGCGGCCCAGCGCGACGATCACCGACGGGTGGTAGTCGGCCAGGGTGGCGCGCAAATGCTCGATCTCGCTGGCGAACTCGGCCAGCAGCCGGTCCGACGTGCCGAAGGCGCCCCAACTCTCGTCGATCTCCCGCCCCTCCTTGCGGGCGCGGGCGCGCGAGGAGAAGAAGTGCCCGACCTTGTTGCCGGGCGGCTGGTAACGGAAGACGTTGGCGACGAGGCATTCCGCCCGCTCGATGCCGACGGCGGCCAGCGACTCGTCCAGCAGCTTGCCGCTGCGGCCGACGAAGGGGGTGCCCTGCCGCGCCTCCTCCGCCCCCGGCGCCTCGCCGACGATGGCGAGCCGCGGCCCGTCCACCGGCTTGGTCGGATACTGGTAGTCGGCGAAGGGCATGTCGGTGCGCAGGTCAGTCATCGGATCGCTTCCCAAATTCCCGGCAATGGGTGCAGTCGAGGAGCCGGGCTTGCCGAAGCATCGGCCCGACCCCAAGCTTGTAGGCGGTGAGGTTCTAGCCCAGACCGTCCAGCCTACCAACACCAGCCTACAAACAAGGGAGAGATCGGGATGACACCGCAAGCACCGACGACGCAGGAACTGGCGGGCAAGACCTGCGAGCCCTGCCGCGGCGGAATACCGCCGATGGACCGGGCGATGGCCGCCTCCTATCTGGTGCAGGTGCCGGGCTGGGTCCTGAAGGAGGATCCCGACCGCATCGAACGCGACTTCAAGTTTCCGGACTTCGCCCAGGCCCAGGCCTTCGCCGTTCAGGTCGGCAACCTCTGCGAAGCGGAAGGCCATCACGCGGAGATCCGCTATGGCTGGGGCCACTGTTCGGTCGCCTTCTGGACCCACAAGATCAGGGGGCTGCACGAGAACGACTTCGTGATGGCGGCGAAGGTCAATGGGCTCGCCGATGCGCCCTATGTACCGGCATCGGTGGGGACTCCGCCGCCGCCTTATGTGCAGGGGGCGTGAGGGGGAAGCGTCTGTGCCCCCTCCCTTCCCACGCTTGGCAGCGTGGGCCCCTTCCCTCCCCCGCCTTCGGCGGTAGAGGGAGTGTAGCGCGGAGCGGCGGCAGTCCCCTCTCCCGCGATCGGACCGGCCTTCGGCCGGCCGAGAGCGGGGGAGGGTTAGGGAGGGGGCAAAGTGCTGCCCCTACCCCCACAACTCCGCCACCGGCGGCTGGACCACAGCGCCGTCATAGACCAGCCCCGGTTCCCGGTCGCGGGCCAGCAGCAGCGGGCCGTCCAGGTCGACATAGCGCGCGCCCTGCCCCACCAGCATCGCCGGCGCCATGGCGAGCGAGGTCGCCACCATGCAGCCGACCATCACCTCGAAGCCCATGGCGTGGGCGGCGCGGGTCATCGCCAGCGCCTCGGTCAGGCCGCCGGTCTTGTCCAGCTTGACGTTCACCACCCGATAGAGCCCGCGCAGACGGTCGAGCGACTCCAGCCCATGGCAGGATTCGTCGGCGCCGAGCGGGACCGGGCAATCGACTCCGCGCAACGCCTCGTCCTGGCCGGCGGGCAGCGGCTGTTCGATCATCTCCACGCCAAGCCCGGCGAGAACCGGGGCGAACTGGTGGAGCTGGTCCAGTGTCCAGCCCTCGTTGGCATCGACCACCAGCCGGGCGGACGGTGCGGCGGCGCGGACAGCGCGGACGCGGTCGAGGTCGCCTTCCCCCGTCAGCTTCATCTTCAGCAACGGATGGCGCGGCGCCCGGTCGCGGGCAGCAGCGGCCATCGCCTCGGGTTCGTCCACGCTCAGCGTGTAGCAGGTGACCAGCGGCCCCGGTGGTTCGGCCAGCCCAGCGAGCTTCCAGGCAGGCACTCCGCTGCGCTTGGCCTCCAGGTCCCACAGGGCGCAGTCCAGCGCGTTGCGGGCGGCACCCGCCGGCATCTGCCGGGCCAGCGACTCGCGATCGAGCCCGCCGGCCACCGCGTCGGCCATCGCCTCCAGCGCGGCGACGACCTCGTCGACGCTTTCGCCATAGCGGGCATAAGGCACGCATTCGCCACGGCCGCGGTGGGGGCCGTCGGTCACCTCCGCCACCACCACCGCGGCTTCGGTCTTGGCCCCGCGCGAGATGCGGAAGGCGCCGCGGATGGGGAAGGTCTCCCGACGGACGGTCAGCTGCTGGGCGGACATGATCGCGAACCCCGAAACGGAACAGGGCCGGGAGTGTATCCCGGCCCCGTCCCCGAAGGCGATACTCAAGTCGGCAGGATCACCGGTCCTGAATGATGACGCCGTACCAGCCAAGGCCCTTGTAGGTCTCGTAGCCGGGGGTCAGGGCATAGCCGACGATGCGGTTCCTGTCGTCGATGTAGTGGCCCATAGTGGTGGCGCTGCGGCGCAGCGGCACCGTCTCGGTCAGCAGGCCGCGGCCGTCGGACGAGGCGATCACCCGGTGGCGGGCGTCGAGCAGCAGGCAGCGCGACTTCTCCCGCTCCCCGGCTTCCAGCCGCACACCCTCGACCACCGCGGCGGCCTGGGGTTCCCAGTCGAAGAAGATGCCCAGCACGCCGATGGCGTCGCCGTCCGCCTCGCCATCGCGGCGGATCGCGGTGGCATAGGTGGCGACGACACGGTCGTCCAGGCTGCGGTTGCGGGCGACGTCGCCGACGGTGAACTCGCCGCCGTTGCGGGTGGCCAGCGCCTGCCGGAACCACGGCTCGTCCGACACGTTGGCGCCGCGCGCACCGGGATAGCGGTCCGGCCGGCCGTTGGCGATGACGGTGCCGCTGCGGTCGGCGATCCACAGGTCGAGATAGACGGTGTAGGATTCCAGGATCACGCCCAGCCGGCGCGAGGCATGGCGGCGCGCCTCCTCCGTCGGATCGGCGGCGCAATCGACCACGGCGCTGTCGGTGGCCCACCAGCGCACGTCGCAGGACCGCTCATAAAGGTTGCGGTCGATGATTTCGATCATGTTGAGCGACAGGTCGGCCAGCCGCTTGCCGTGCATCTCCTGCACCATGGCGCTGCCGGTGGTGGTCAGATGGTCGACGCGGGCGACGATCTCCGACCGCAGCTCCTTGGTGATGCTGTTGACCTGGGTAGAGATCTCCGACACCTCGTTGGCGACGACGGCGAAGCCGCGCCCGGCGTCGCCGGCCCGCGCCGCCTCGATCAGGGCGTTCATGGCCAACATCTTGGTGCGCCGGGTGATGTCCTCGATCAAGGACACCTTCTTCGAGGCAACATCCAGCACGCCCCGCGACAGCTCGAACAGATCGGTGCCCGCCATGCTCATCGTCTTGTCCCCCGTCATGACCGTCCCTGCATCCTCCAAATCAAAAGCCGTGCCAACGGTCGCCGGCGCCCCGTGACCGGCCCGCCCTGCCGGCTTCCGCGGCGCCTGGCCGCGGATGACAGGGAGCCATCCGGCATTTCGGGGGAGTTGTACGGTTAAGCTGCTGAAACAGCGGGCATGCTGGCGTCAGGTTGCTCAACAGGTTGCGAACTTGCCATCAGCGCGGCATCCATGTTGCGGGCACGTAACACGGATTCTCCGCAAATTCGCAATAAAAATTCCTGTTTGAGCCGCAACACGCCAGATCAATTCCGCATTGCAAAATCCCATGCACATGCTGTGCACATTCGCCGGGCAGTTGATGCGGAGCGCATCACTGCACCGCGGAAAATGCCCGGCGGGAAAGCGGTCAGGCCACGCGGTGCATTTCGTCCAGGAAACGCTGGACCTCGCGGGTCAGGCGGTCGGCCTCGGCGGCCATGCGTTCGGACGCGGCGAACACCTCGTGCGCGGTGCCGCTGGTGCGGCCGGCGGCGTCGGTGACCTCGCGGATGTCGTCAGACACCGCACGGGTGCCGGCGGCGGCCTGTTCCATGTTGACGACGATCTCGCGCACGGCGGAGCCCTGCTGCTCGATCCCGGCGCTGATGCCGGAAGCGATCTGGTTGATCGACTGGATGGTGCGGCCGATGCCGACGATGGCGCCCACCGCCTCCTCGGTTGAAGATTGGATGCCGGCGATCTGGGCGGCGATGTCGCCGGTGGCCTTGGCGGTCTGGTCGGCCAGCCGCTTCACCTCCTGCGCCACGACGGCGAACCCCTTCCCCGCCTCGCCGGCACGGGCCGCCTCGATGGTGGCGTTCAGCGCCAGAAGATTGGTCTGGCTGGCGATGTCGTTGATGAGGGTGATGACGTCGCCCACCGTCCGCGCCGCGCCGGACAGGTTGCCGACCAGCGCGTTGGAGCGCTCGGCCTCGCCCGCCGCGTTTTCCGCCACCTGGGCGACCTCGCCGATCTGGCGCGCGATCTCGGCGATGGAGGCGGACAGCTCCTCCGTCGCGGCGGCGACGCTGCCGACATTGCTGCCGGTCTGGGCGGCGGAGGCCGCGACCGACGACGCCTTGCCGGTGGCCTGGGTCGCGTCCGTCTCCATGGTGCGGGCGGAGACCTCCAGCTGGTGGGCGGTGTCGGCCACCTCGCTGCACACGCTCTGGATCTGGCCCTCGAAGCGCTGGGTCACGCCGGCGAAGCCCGTCACCTTCTGCGAGATGCTCTCGGTCGCCGCATTGATGGTGCGGCTGGCGTGCAGGAAGCCGCCCTGCATGCCGCGCAAAACGATCCGGCGGAAATATTTGTGTTCCGACACCGCGTGCATGGAGGCGGTCGCTTCGCGCACGAAGGCGTCGGTGCGGTCGATGGCGTCGTTGGTGGCGTGCATCAGCTCGCCCAGCGCCCCTCCCTCGCGGATGCCGATCACCCGCGCCTCGAAATCGCCGGCGGCGACCGCGCGGTTCACAAGGGTCAGCTGGTCCACCACCGCACAGGCGCGGCGCAGTAACAGCAGTGCCCCGCCGATCGCCGCCAGCCCGGCCACGGCCAGCCCGGCGCGCAGGGCGATGCCGCCGATCCCCAGAAGGTCAACCGTCAGCAACGCCGCCAGCGCCACCCCGCCCAGCATCGCCAAGCCGCCGGCCCGCGTCAGCGACGACGCCATGGGGGAGGACGCCTTGGGGGAGGACGACTTAGAGGGAGAAGACGAATTCGTCATACCCGATCCCCTTCTCCGCCAGCAGGGCGAGGACGGCGGCGAAGCCCGCCTCCATCCCCTTCTTGCGGTCGGCATGGCTGTTCTCGATGTCCAGAAGCTGGCGGTAGAGCGGGATCACCTTGTCCAGCGCCGCCCGTTCCGGCACCCGGCGGGAGGAGTGATAGCCGATCACCCGCCCTTCGGCGTCGAAGCTGGGCGTGACATGGGCGAAGACCCAGTAATGGTCCCCGTTGCGGGCGCGGTTGACCACATAGGCGAAGATTTCCTTGCCCGCCGCCAGCGTGTCCCACAGCAGCTTGAAGACGCAGCGCGGCATGTCGGGATGGCGGACGATGGAATGGGGGGCGCCCATCAGGTCGGCCTCCTCATAGCCGGCGACCTGCTGGAACACCCGGTTCGCGTAGGTGATCCGCCCCTTCAGATCGGTCTTGGAAACGATGACTTCATCCGGGTCGAAGAAGCGTTCCACCCCCGTCAGGGGGACGTCGCGTCGTGCCATGTGCCTTCCGGTCTCCCGCTTCCCAGACCCGCCCAGACCCGTGCGGTCCCGCCTGCGCTAAATCACGGCGAGAATCGGGCGGCAGGAACGGATTATTTCCGGATCGACATGCCACGCGATGCCCCGCACCGCGGGCGCCGTAACGAAAAGCACTTTAATGTGACGGAAGCTATCAGGAAAGACCCTACCCATTGCGGTGCCGAAATATTTGGGTGGCCATCATCCGGTCGGATGAAATCCACCTACTCCGGCGGATAGGGGATGGTCAGCAGCCGGCCGGCCGGCGGGTCGTCCACCGTGACCACCGTGCCGTCGGGCCAGCGCACCTCGACCTGCTCCACCTCATGCAGCGCGCCCAGCCCGAAATGCGCCACCGGCTCGCCCTGGCAGAGATAGCCGGACCCGGCATTGACGATCCGGCGCTGCCGGCGCCCGCCCGCGGTCAGGCTGACGACGGCGCCGCGCGCCGGCGCACCGTAGGGGGTCAGCGGCTGCACGCGCAGCCATCCATTGTGCGAGGCGGCCGGACGGTAGATGGACAGCGGCTGCGCCACGGCATCCGGTCCGTCATGGGCAGTGCCATGCGCCAGCACCAGCTCCAGACGGCCGTCGCCGTCGATGTCGGCCGCGACCGCGCCGGTGCCCAGCCCCTTCGGCTCCGCCGCGTCGCCCAACTCCAGCTCCTGCCACTGGTCGTTGCGCCAACCGAACAGGCGGTTGGGCTCGCCGTGGGCGTGGAAGAACAGCTCCTCATAGCCGTCATTGTCGAAATCGGCGGCGACGACGGTGAAGATGCGGCCGGGCATCGACAGATCAGCGCCGGCCGATTCGATGAAGGCGCCGCCCATGCGCTGGTGGAACAGGCGCTGCGCCCCGTCCCAGGTGCCGACCACCAGATCGAACAGCCCGTCGCCATCGACGTCCAGCGCCGCGACCCCGCGTCCGGACGGGCGCGAATCGGCGATGCCGCGCTCCTCGGCGATCTCCTCGAAATTGCCGTCGCCCAGGTTGCGGAACAGCTGGTTGGGGCCGCCGTCGTTCACCGTCACCACATCCATATGGTCGGAGACGATCGGCAGGGTGACGACGCCACGTGCCGCCCCGATGGAGTCCAGACCGGCCTCCTCCGCCCCATCCTCCAGCCGGCCGCGCCGGGTCAGCTCATAGAGGCGCAGCGGCCCGCCGTCGGTCGCCACCAGAAAGCCGTAGCGGCCATGTCCCCAGCGGTCGAGCGCCGCCACCGCGCCGGCGGCGGTGTGGTTGGCCGCCCCGGCATTCTCCGTCTGGGCGAACAGATCGAGCCAATGCTTGCCGAAACAGGCGAAGAGCCGGTCGGCCATGTCCTTGGCACCGGTGACGCGGTCGCAATTGACGACGTAAAGCTCCTCCCGCCCGTCGCCGTCGATGTCGGCGGCAGCCAGCCCCATGGCGGGACTGGAGGGATCGGCGATCAGCGGGGTGGCGATATCGACCAGACGGCCGTCGACCCATTTCAGGACAAGGTTGGCGGTGCGGTAGCCGGCCACGACCAGCTCGAAGGCGCCGTCGCCGTCGACGTCCGTGACCGCAATCCCGTTCGACGGCCGCGGCGGGTTCTCGGCGAGCAGCGACGAGCAATCGAGGAACATATGCACCCTCTTGTCCCGTGGTCGGTCCGCCCTCGCCGCCCGCAACAGGCCTTTGGAGCCATTGGGCTTTCGAGCGGTGTATCCCTGTTGATACCCCGTCCCCGCCCGGCCGTAAACCCGGACGGAGGATCAGGGACGGCCTATGCCCGATGCCGCAGCCCGGATCCAGGCCGGGCGGCCGTTTCCCCGGAAAGCAAAATCCCCCCGGCGCGGTGACGCCGGAGGGATTTCGCCAGAAGGATTTCGAATGCTCGAACGACGGGGGCGTTCAGATCCGCTTCTTCGCACCGGAGTTGCCGGCCGCACGCTTGGCCCCGGCATCGTCGTTGCCGGCCGGCTTTTCCGTCGCCTTTGCCGCCGCCGCGGCCTTGGCCTGCTCCCGCGCCGGCAGTTCGATGTTGACCTCCAGCGTAGAGCAGTCGCCGCCGCGGTCGAGCTTCACCTCGACCTTGTTCTCGTCGATGTTGACGTATTTGGCGATGACCGCCAGCAGCTCCTGCTGGAGCATCGGCAGATAGTCGGGTCCGCTGCGCCCGGCGCGCTCGTGCGCCATGACGATCTGCAGACGCTCCTTGGCCTGGACGGCCGATGCGCGCGGGGCCGCGCGGAAGAAGTTGAAAATGCTCATGCGCTCCTCCGCAGGAGCCGGCTGAACAGGCCCTTCTTCTGGGGGGTGACGAAGCGATGCTCGATGTCCTCGCCCAGGAAACGGCCGACCGCGTCCGAATAGGCGAGACCGGCGTTGGAGACCTCGTCCAGGATCACCGGCATGCCGACGTTGGAAGCGCGCAGCACCGCCTGGCTTTCCGGAATGACGCCGAGCAGCGGGATCGCCAGGATCTCCAGCACATCGTCGACTTTCAGCATCTCGCCCCGCTCGACGCGCTCCGGGTCGTAGCGGGTCAGCAGCAGCTGCTGCGTCACCGGCTCCAGCCCCTGCTCAGCCCGGCGCGAGCGCGAGTTCAGCACGCCCAGGATGCGGTCGCTGTCGCGCACCGACGAGACTTCCGGGTTGGTGACGATGATCGCGTGGTCGGCGAAATAGAGCGACATCAGGGCGCCGCGCTCGATACCGGCCGGGCTGTCGCACAGGATGTAGTCGAATTCCTTCGACAGCTCGTTCAGCACCTTCTCCACCCCCTCGCGGGTCAGCGCGTCCTTGTCGCGCGTCTGCGAGGTCGGGAGGATGTACAGGTTCTCGATCCGCTTGTCCTTGATCAGCGCCTGGTTCAGCTTCGCTTCGCCATTGATGACGTTGATGAAGTCGAAGACCACCCGGCGCTCGCAACCCATCACCAGGTCAAGGTTGCGCAGGCCAACGTCGAAATCGATGACGACCGTCTTGAAGCCGCGAAGCGCCAGCCCGGTCGCAAAGGCCGCGGACGAGGTCGTCTTGCCGACACCGCCCTTGCCGGAGGTCATGACGATGATCTTGCTCAACGGAGCCTCTCCCATAATCCCAAAGTTGCCTTCACCGATACCAAACATTGTCCGAAGATTGTCGCCTTCGGACAAGATTCCGTCGCTTCAACTCTCAGGCGGTCTTCAGCAGGTCCATGCTGAGGACGCCGTCGCGCAGGAAAACCTGCACGGCTTTCTTGTAAAAGTCACTGCCGATGTCTTCGCTGACACGATAATTGCCTGCGACCGATAGCACCTCCGCCTCCAGGCTGTGGCAGAAGATGCGGGCGTTGCTGTCGCCGGAGAAGCCGGCCAGCGCCCGGCCGCGCAGCGCACCGTAGACATGGATGTTTCCGTCGGCCAGCAGCTCCGCCCCCGGAGAGACGGAGCTGGTGACGATCAGGTCGGTCTTCTCGGCATAGACCCGCATGCCGGAGCGCACCGGCTCGGTCACCACCACGGTCGGGCGGTGGACGACCTCGATCAGCACCTGCGGCGCCGGAATCGGGGTCTGCCCCTGCTGTTGCGGGTCCTGCTGCCGCGGGTCGGGGGCCTTCACCACCTCTTCCAGCTTGGCGGCGCGGCCCGACGGCATCGGCGTCAGCCCGACCGTCATCGCCGCCTCGCGCACAGGCTGCGGCCCGCCCTGGAAGCCGACCGGCAGCAGTTGCAGCGCCTGCACCTGGGCCACGAAGGCGCCAAGATCGAAGACGATGTTCTCCGGCAGGTCGTCGAAATCCAGCACGACCGGCGCGTTGCGGAAGAAGTTGGGTGCCTGCCGCACCTTGACGTTCAGCTGGGTGAAGAAATCCGGCGATGTCGGGGCGAAAACCTTCAGCACCATCATGGTGAAGGAATTGCCCCGCAACTGGAACGGCGCATCCCGTTCGGCGACCTGACTGGCGCTGCTCACCGTAGCCTTCCCGTTCGTTCCTGCCGCCCCGTGCCGTGCTTCCGGTTCACTCATGCGCCCGGAACCGCCCCGGAACCGCCGTTGCGCAGCCCCGGCATCGAGCCAGCCAATCAGCGCCTTCTAGCCGTCCACACCGGTCGGATTCAAGAGTTTCCCCGTCCGCCGGGGTGACAATCGAAAGCCGCGCCGCCGCCTGCCGCCCTTGAGCGAACGCCAGGCAAACACCCACCCTCCCCGGCCACCGCCGGATGCGGCGACCTGGGATCGCAGCCCGCCACCGCGGTGGACAGGCCAGGGTTGCAACATGACTTTCGATTTCCCCCGTGACCGACTATAGTAATGAAAGCCCGCGACAGCGGCAAAGCCTTTCGGCCGCCTCCGCCGGAAGGCTATCCCGCGGCCGGTCCGCCTCGGCGGAAAGGGTTACCAACCCCGCCCTGGCGGCTTTCCTGCGGCACCCACACCACATCTGGTATGAATATTTTGCGTCGGCCGCAATTTTGCCTGACGCCGCGCGTTATGACCGGTACAGTCAGGTTGCGTGGCTTTCAACGACGACGAGGTTCTCTTGCACCTTGTTTCGCCCATAGAGCACCTCCCCCGTCGGCCCGCACCGGCATGTCCGGACCCGGCACGGCAACCGGCCGCAGTGCCCGGCGAAGCACTCATCACCGCGCATCCATGCGACCGATCGAGCCTCCCCCCTGCGGGAGGCTTTTTTGTGTCCAAATCCGGCGCCACCCCCACCATTCGAGGAGATGCGACATGGCCAAGCGTTCGAGCAAAGGCATCGCCGCGGCGGGCGACTCCACCGTCCACCCGCTTTTCCCCGGTATGAACGCCCCCGCCGCCTTCGGCTGGGATCCGCTCGGTGGGAGCGAGGATCGCCGCGACCAGAGCTATCTCCGCAAGGTGAAGCCGCAGAACCCCAACCAGAAGCTTCTGATGGACGCCATCAAGACGCACAATCTGGTGGTGGCGCTTGGGCCGGCCGGCACCGGCAAGACCTACATCGCCATCTCGTCGGCGGTGGAGGCGCTGGAATCGGGCAGCGTCGACCGCATCGTCCTGTCCCGCCCGGCCATCGAGGCGGGCGAGAGCATCGGTTACCTGCCCGGCGACATGCATGAGAAGATGGCGCCCTTCCTGCGCCCGCTCTACGACGCGCTGACCGACCGGTTGGGATCCAAGCGGCTGCGCACGATGATGGCCGACGGCACCATCGAGATCGCCCCGGTCGGCTTCATGCGCGGTCGTACCCTGAACAACGCCTTCGTGGTGATCGACGAGGCGCAGAACTGCACCTATGCCCAGATCAAGATGCTGCTGACCCGGCTGGGCTGGCATTCCACCATGGTGCTGACCGGCGATCCCGACCAGACCGACCTGCTGGACAACCTGTCCGGATTGGCCGACATCGCCCGCCGGCTGGAGGCGGTGGAGGGAATCGCCGTCGCCCGTCTGACGGAGAAGGACATCGTCCGCCACCCGCTGGTCGCCAGCATGCTGACGGTGCTCTGACGGTACGTCGTCGTCCCGTGGTTGTGCGGGAGGCGCGTTCGCGCCGCCTCCCGCACAATGCGGCCGCCCCTTTCGCGAGGCACACCCAACTATGGTTGCAATTATGACATTCCGTTGAACGTAACGTAAGATACGCAAACAATTCCGCTTGACGACCCGCTCTCATCCGGCAAAAGTCCACAAAATTTTAGGGACATCGCCGTCTCGTTGCCGGAGGGGGTTGCCGCCGTGACCGTTGCCTTGTTCGAACGCATCAGCATCAAGGGCAAGATCGCACTGATCCTGGCTGCGGCCTGCCTTGGGCTGATCCTGGTGGCCGTGGTCAGCCTGATCGGCCTGCGCGCGGAGATGATGGCCGATCGCCAGGACAAGACCCGCAACGTCGTCGAGGTCGCCCACAGCCTGATCGCCCATTTCGAGGCGCAGGAGCGCGCCGGCACCCTCCCCCGTGCCGAGGCGCAGGACAAGGCCAAGACCGCGCTGAAGGCCTTGCGCCACGATGGCGACGAGTATTTCTTCATCACCGACCTCGCCCCGCGTATGATCATGCATCCGATCAAGCCGGAGCTGGACGGCACCGACGTGTCGCGCAACGCCGATCCCAACGGCAAGCTGCTGTTCCAGGAGTTCGTCCGGGTGGTGAAGGCCGACGGCGCCGGCTTCGTCGACTATCTCTGGCCCAAGCCGGGATCGGCTCAACCGGTGGCGAAGCTGTCCTACGTGAAGGGTTTCGCCCCCTGGGGCTGGCTGATCGGGTCCGGCATCTACATCGACGACGTCGACGTCGCCTTCCGTCAGGCCGCGCTGAGGCTGGCCGGCACCGGACTGCTGATCGCGCTGGCGGCGGTGCTGCTGGCGCTGCTGGTCAGCCGGGCCATCGTCCGGCCGCTGGACGGGCTGGGCCACGTCATGCAGGACCTGGCCGGCGGCAACAGCGGGATCGCGGTGCCCGGCCTGAAACGCGGCGACGAGATCGGCGCCATGGCCCGCACGGTCGAAATCTTCCGCGTCCAGCAGATCGACCTCGCCGGCCATTGGGAGCGGCAGAAGATCGAGCATCGCGTGACCGAACAGCGCGCCCAGGCGTTGAAACGGCTGACCGACCGCTTCGACGCCACCATCGCCGAGACGATCCGCACCGTCGGCAGCGCCGTCGGCACGCTGGAGACCACCGCCCGCGCCCTGTCCGCCACCGCCGACCGCAACCGGCGCGAGGCGACCTCCGTCGCCAGCGCCTCGCAGCAGGCCTCCAGCAGCGTGCAGACCGTCGCTTCGGCGGCGGAGCAGCTGACCGGCTCCATCGCCGTGATCGGCGAGCAGGTGGTGACCTCCTCGGCCATCTCCACCCAGGCGGTGGAGGCGTCGCAGAAGGCGGGCGAGCGGATCGACGGGCTGGGCCAGGCCGCCCAGAAGATCGGCGAGGTGGCCGACCTGATCGCCGGCATCGCCGGGCAGACCAACCTGCTGGCGCTGAACGCCACCATCGAGGCGGCGCGCGCCGGCGAGATGGGCAAGGGCTTCGCCGTGGTCGCCGGCGAGGTGAAGACGCTGGCCAACCAGACCGCGAAGGCCACCGAGGAGATCGCCCGCCATATCGCCGACGTGCAGGAGGCGACGCGTGCCGCCGTCGCCGCCATCCGCGAGATCGGCACCATCGTCGCCCGCAGCGACGAGATCGGCACCTCGATCGCCGCCGCCGTCCAGCAGCAGGGCGCCGCCACCGGCGAGATCGCCCGCAGCGCCGGCGAGGCGGCGGAGGGCACCCGGCAGGTCTCCACCAGCATCGACGCCGTGTCCGGCGCAGCCCTGGAGACCGAACGGTCGGCCGACGCCCTGCTGGTAGCCGCCGGCGGTCTGTCGCAGCAGGCACAGGGGCTGCGCGGCATGGTCGATGCCTTCCTGGTCAATGTCGGGGCGATCAACTCCGCGCCGCTCACCGCCCTGCATGATGCGCCGTCGGAAGGGTCGGAGCTGTTCATGCCCTGGACCGACAGCCTTGCGGTGGGTGAGGAGGTGATCGACACCGACCACATGATTCTGATCGCCCTGATGAACGAGGCGGCCTCTCTCGCCCAGCAGGCCAAGGCCGGGCCGAAGGGGCGGGAGGGCGGCAACCGCCGGGCATTGGGCGAGGCCGTCGGCCGGCTGCTGGCCTACACCGTCCTGCATTTCGAGCAGGAGGAGCGGCTGATGGACCAGTGCGCCTACCCCGACATCACCGCCCACAAGGCTCAGCACGAGGCTCTGCGCACCCGTGCCGGCGAATTGCGCCGCCGTCTGGACGCCGGCGACTCCGTGGCGGACGAACTGCTGGCGCTGCTGCGCGAATGGCTGTTCGAGCATATCCAGCGCGCCGACAAGCGGATCGGCGAGCATCTGGCGGCAACGGGCCGCAACATGGAGGCGAAGGCGGCCTGACCGGAGCGTCGGCTAGGCGATGGCGCCGCACCCCCTTGACCTCGGCTGCGGACGGCCCCATTCCTGACGGACCATGAAGACACGAATCCTGCGCATCGCCGCCGCCTCCGTCCTCGCCATCGCCGTATCCGCCGGGATCGCCTGGTGGCAGGTGCGCAACGCCGCCACCACGGTGGAAAGCGGAACGAAGTCCGCCGTGCCGATCGGCGGTCCCTTCACGCTGACCGATCACACCGGCAAGCCGGTCACCGACGCCGACTTCCGCGGCAAGTATATGCTGATCTATTTCGGCTATACCTATTGCCCGGATGTCTGCCCGACCGAACTTGGGGTGATGACCCAGGCGCTCGACCAGCTGGGGCCGAAATCGGAGCAGGTCCAGCCGATTTTCATCACGATCGACCCGGACCGCGACACTGTGGCGCACATGAAGGACTATGTGAGCCTGTTCCACCCCCGGCTGGTCGGCCTGACCGGCACGCCGGAGCAGGTGCGGGAGGCGGCGCGCGCCTATCGCGTCTATTATGCCAAGGCGCCGCAAAAGGACGGAAAAGCCGACGACTACCTGATGGATCACTCCAGTTTTATTTACCTGATGGGGCCGGACGGTAAGTTCGTCGGGGTGTATCCCGGCGGTACCACCGCCGACAAGATCGTGCAGGATCTGTCGTCCCGCATCGCGGGCTGAATCAAGCGGACCGGGGGCGGACCGGCCCCGGACCGGGTGAAAAGCGGCGAAAAAACCCTGAAAAGCGGTCATACCACCGGGTTTTTTCGCATGCTGGAGCGGGACATCGCGCCGCACCGCGGCAAAATCCGCGAGTTTTCGGCCCTTTTCCTTATCTTTCAAAGACTTACACCACAGGTTTTGCGACTTGACAGGGTAACGCCCCGACCGTATGGTCTCGCCGCTTTCGCATGGCTGCGAGCCAAGAGTGATTGAGAGGCGGAATGAACAACAAATCGCCCCCCGATCCCTTGGATGACCTCGAAGCCCGGTTGCGTAAGGCGCGTGAGGGACAACGCGGCTGGTCGGGCGGACCCGGTAGCAAATACCACCGTCCGCCGCAGGGCGCTCTCGCCACCGCCTGGCGCATCGGGACTGAACTGGTTGCGGCCATGATCGTCGGCGTCGGCGGCGGGCTTCTGCTCGATCGCTGGCTCGGCACCGCGCCCTGGGGACTGATCGTCATGTTCTTCCTGGGGGCTGCGGCGGGAGTCCTGAACGTCTACCGGGCCGTCACCGGCTTCGGCATCGCCGCCGGCTACCGCCGGCCCACTGGGGACGACAACGAGCGCCAAGACGGCGACGCACACTGAGCGAGGACGACCTTGGATCCGCTGCACCAGTTCCAAATCAACCCGTTGTTCCAGATCGTGCTCGGCGGCTACGACGTGTCCTTCACGAACTCGGCCTTCTTCATGGTCGTGGCCGTGGCGGCGATCTACGCCCTGCTGGTCATGGGCGTGGCGAACAAGTCGATGGTTCCGGGCCGCCTGCAGTCGCTGGCCGAGATGTTCTACGAGTTCGTCGCGAACCTGGTGCGCGACAACGCCGGCCACGACGCCCGCCCCTATTTCCCGTTCGTGTTCTCGATCTTCATGTTCGTGCTGATCGGCAACATGATCGGCATGATCCCGTACACTTTCACCTTCACCAGCCACATCATCGTGACGTTTGCGCTGGCGGCGACGGTGTTCGTGTTCGTGACCATCCTGGCCCTGATGAAGCACGGCCTGCACTTCTTCTCCTTCTTCATGCCGCATGGCGCTCCGATCGCGCTCGCCCCGATCCTCATCCCGATCGAGGTGATCTCCTACGTGATGCGCCCCGTCAGCCTCTCGATCCGACTTTTCGCCAACATGATGGCGGGTCACACGATGCTGAAGGTCTTTGCCGGCTTCACGGTCATGATGATCAGCGGCATGGGCGCGCTGGGCTTCGTCACCGGCCTCGTTCCGCTGGCGATCAACGTCGCCCTGACCGGCTTCGAGTTCCTGGTGGCTTTCCTGCAAGCCTACGTCTTCTCGATCCTGACCTGCCTGTACATCCGCGACGCCCTGGAGCTGCACTAAGCCGCTCCCGGCGCTGGCCGGACCCTGAGTTCACCAAACAGTTCCAACAAGTTCACCCTTACCTAGAGGAAGAGAGTACTATGGATCCTCAAGCCGCCAAGTTCATCGGTGCCGGTCTTGCCGTTATCGCCCTCGCCGGTGTCGGCCTGGGTATCGGCAACATCTTCTCGACGCTGATCGGCTCGATCGCCCGCAACCCGGCCGTCCAGCCGAAGGTCTTCCCGATCGGCATTCTGGGCTTCGCGCTGACGGAAGCCGTCGCGCTGTTCGCCCTGCTGATCGCCTTCCTGATCCTGTTCGCCTAAGGCCAGAGCGGCTTTTTAAAAAAACAGCTCTGACGCGGCGCCGGGCTTCCTGATCGGAGTTTCGGCGCCGCTCCTTTGCCTAGGGGGACCGATCATGCCGAACCTGTTGGCCAAAGGCCGGCTGGCCCGCTGGTCGGGAGTGGCGGGCGCTTCGCTCGCTACCCTCACCACGATGGCCGGCACCGTCCTGGCGGCCGCGGCGGAGCACGCTCCGGACGCGGCGCACGGCGGCGAGCACGCTTCCGGCGGCCTGCCGCAGCTCAATCCCGCCAATTTCCCGACCCAGATCTTCTGGCTGGCTCTGACCTTCGGCGTTCTCTACTACCTCATGTCCAAGAAGGCGCTCCCGCGCGTGGCTGAGGTTCTGGAAGCGCGGCAGGAGCGCATCTCGCGCGATCTCGCCAAGGCCGCTCAGCTGAAGGAAGAGGCCGAGGCCATCCTGGCCCAGGTCGAGAAGTCCCTCGCCGGCGCCCGCAGCCAGGCCCAAGGCGTCATCGCCGAGGCCAGCGCCGAGATCGAGGCGAACAACCAGGCCCGTCAGGCCCAGCTGAACGCCGACATCTCCGAACGCCTGCGCAATGCCGAAGCCTCCATCGCCGCGGCGAAGGAACAGGCTCTGGCCAACATCCGCGCCGAGTCGACCGGCATCGTCCGCGACATCACCGGCCGTCTGGCCGGCGTCGAGGTCGATCAGGCCCAGGCGGATGCCGCCGTCGCGGCCGTGCTTGAGGAGCGCCGGGGATGAACGCACCTGAATTTTGGGTAGCAATCGCCTTCGTCATCTTCGTGGCCCTGGTCTGGAAGAAGGCGTCGGCTGCCATCGGCACCATGCTCGATGGCCGTGCCGAGCGCATCCGCTCCGAACTGGACGAGGCCGAGCGTCTCCACAAGGACGCACAGGCTCTGCTGAACGGCTACCAGAGCCGTCTGGCCGACGCCCAGAAGGAAGCGGAGGCCGTTCTGGCCCATGCCCGCGAGGAAGCCGCCCGCCTGCGCAGCCAGGCCGGCAGCGACCTCGAAGCGTCGCTGAAGCGTCGCGAGACCCAGGCCATGGACCGCATCGCCCAGGCGGAAGCCGCGGCGCTGGCCGAGGTCCGCAACCTGACGGTCGACATCGCCATCGGCGCCAGCAAGCGCGTCCTGTCCGGTGGCCTGCCCGCCGCCCAGGCCGACAAGCTGATTGAGCAGTCGATCGGCGAGTTGCCGAAGCATCTGCACTGATCGGTCCCCCGATCGGTCAACCGGGTTCCGCGGCAGCGATTGTTGCAGCGTGGACAACGGACTTTAGAAAAACCCCGGCCTATGCGCCGGGGTTTTTCTTTGCTCGAATGGAACGGTCGCCACTCCTCCTCTGCCCTCCCCTATCGCCCGGCCGGAGTTCCGTTCACCGATGTCCGATATCAACCCGCTTCCTGCCCCACTCCCGTCCGTGTTCGTTTCCCACGGCGCCCCCACGCTGATCCTGGAGACCAGCGCCGGACGCGACTTCCTGGCCGGGTTGGGCCGCAGGCTTGGACGCCCGAGCGCAATCCTCGCGGTTTCGGCCCATTGGACCACCCGGGTGCCGGCGGTCAGCGGAGCGACGGCGCCGGAGACCGTCCACGACTTCTATGGATTCCCCGATGCGCTCTACCGCATGCGCTACCCGGCACCGGGCGCACCGGCGCTGGCCGGGCGGGTGGCGGAGCTGACCGGAGCCGTCGTCGATCCGTCGCAGGGGCTGGATCACGGCGCCTGGGTCCCGCTGATGCTGATGTATCCCGAGGCCGATATCCCGGTGGCGCAGCTGTCGGTGATGCCCGGCCGCAGCGCCGCCGACCACATCGCTCTCGGCCGGGCGCTCGCCCCATTGCGGCGGGAGGGCGTGCTGATCCTCGCCAGCGGCGGCGCGGTGCACAACCTGCGGGAGTTCCGCTTCGGCGGCACCAGCGCCGCCCCCTGGGCGACCGGCTTCGCCGGCTGGCTGGACAGGACGCTGGAGGCCGGCGATGCCGAAGCGCTCGGCAATTGGCTCGACGCCAGTCCGGACGCCCGCCGCGCCCATCCGACGGACGAACATTTCCTGCCGCTGCCGGTGGCTCTCGGCGCCGCCGGGGCTCGGCCGAGGACCGAGCGGCTGCATGCCGGCTTCGAACATGGCAGCCTGGGCATGCATGCCTACGCGTTCTCCTCCCCCGACACCGATGCCGCCTGATCTTTGGCGGTACTCCGTCGCACACTTGTCTGTTTGCCTGAGGGGATAGCCAAGCTACAATCCGCGCCGCGCGGCGACCGGCCGCTCATTGGTTGTGGCCGGTCGGACGCGGGAATCGTCAGGCACAGCGCGAGCGGGAGTCGGTGTGAAGCGGAACGGCATTCTGTCCCGGAGCGGCCGCCGGACCCGATTCCGCGACATGACCGTGTCGGCGCGGGTGGGCGCGGGCTTCGGCATCGCGCTTGGGCTGGTGGTCCTGCTGGCCCTGGTCGGGCTCAGCTGGTTTTACGCGGTGTCACGCGACATCGGCGCCTTCTCCGGCCGCGCCGACCTGTCCCAGGTCGCGGCCGACGCAGACGTCAGCCTGCGCGACCTGGAGGTCGCGGTGCGCGACCATCTGACCTACGGCGACGACCAGAGCCTCCTCGACGCCTCGTGGCGGCACGACACGCTGCGCGAGCGGCTCGACGCGCTGGCCAAGGGCGTGGTGGAGACGGCGGATCGGCAGGGCGTCGACAAGGCCCGCGCCGCGCTGGAGGATTATTGGGCGGCGGTGCAGAAGCTGATCGCCCTGCGCGGCGACCGCAACGGCCAGATGACCGGCGTTCTGGAACCTCTGGTCGCCGAGACCCGCCAGAAGCTTAACCAGCTCAAGAATGCCGGCGGGGTCGATTCGACCGCGCTTGCCAGCGACGCCGCCATCGCCACCCTGCTGATGCAGGAGCATCTGACCCGCTATATCGACCGCCGCGATCCCCAGGATGCCGAGGCGATGCGCGCCCAGCTGGCTGTCGCCCGTGACCGGCTGGCGGAGATGAACCGCTACCTGTGGGTGCCCGGCACCAAGCAGGCCATCGACGAGGTGACCGCCCTGCTGGCGAAGGCGGGCGGTGTGCTGACGGCCATCGAATCCTCGGTGGTCGAGGAAGACAATCTGCGCGCCGAGGCGATGGCGGCCAACGCGGCCGGCATCGCAGCCAATCTGGGCGAGATCCGCCGGCGGGCGGAGGCCGGCACCCAGGCTCTGCGCGGCACGCTGGGCAACGGCCTGTCCGGCTACACCAACGTCGCGCTATGGATCGGCGGCCTGATCCTGCTGGCCGGGCTCGTCGCGCTGTGGCTGGTCCAGCGCAGCGTCGCGGTTCCGGTCAGGACGATGGCGAACGCGGTGACGGCGCTGGCCGCCGGCCGCACCGATGTCACCCTGCCGGCGCTGACCGGCCAGGACGAGATCGCCGCCATGGCCCGCGCGGTGGAAGCGCTGCGCGGCACCGCCGAGGACACTGACCGCGAGCGTCGCGAGGCGGAGGTCGAACACACCCGCCTGCTGCGCGAGAAGGCGATGGCCGAGGCCGCCAGCCGGGCCAAGAGCGACTTCCTGGTCAATATGGGCCACGAACTGCACGGGCCGCTGACCGAGATCGTCAATGCCAGCCAAACGCTAATGACCGACCTGCACCGGCTGGGCGTCGACGAGCTGGCGACCGACGTCGAGCATATCCAGTGGACCGGCGAGCAGCTGACGACCCTGGTCGACGCCATCCTCGATTACGCCAAGGTCGAGGCCGGGGCGATGGATGTCTGTCTGCAGGATTTCGACATCAACCGGTTGCTGACCGAGGCGCGCGAACGGTCGATGCCGGCTGCCGACCTCTACGGCAATGCGCTGGACCTGTCGGCGCCGGGCGGACTCGGCCAGATGCATTCCGACTTCACCAAGGTGCGGCAGACCCTGCTGAACCTGCTGGACAATGCCTGCAAGTTCACCCAGGACGGGACGGTGACCCTGTCGGCCGAGAGGGTGGAACGCGAGGGCGCCCGCTGGTACCGCTTCACCGTCGCCGACACCGGCCGTGGCTTCCCCACCGCCCAGACCGGCCGGCTGTTCCAGCCCTTCGTCCAAGGCGCCGGCAACGGCGCGGTGGCGACGCGCGGCCAGGGCAAACCGCGCGGCGCCGGGCTGGGGCTGACGCTGGTCGGGCACTACACCGCCATGCTAGGCGGCGACATCGAGGTGGCGAGCGAACCCGGCCAGGGCACCCGCATCACCATCGCCCTGCCCGCCGTCTATGAACCGCCGGCGGAAGAGCGTCCGCTGCAGGTGGAAGCGGTCGGCAACGCCAAGCCGCTGCTGCGCGTCGCCAGCCTCAAGCCGGCCGGGCATCTCGCCACCAGCGCGTCAATGACGCAGATCGGACCGTAACCGGGCGCGCGGATCAGTAGCGGGGGCGTGCGGTGTCTTCCGGCGCGTCGCCGTCGTCGATCGGCTGGCCGTATTTCATCCGCCGCATCTTCTCCGCCACCCGCGCGATCTCGTCGGCCGGCAAAATCACAGGTTCGCCGAACTGCTGAGCAAAGAGATACTGGCGGGCCAGCGTCTCCACCTCGACCGCCAGCGACAGGGCGGACTGCACAGTGGTGCCCAGCACGATCATGCCGTGATTGGCCAGCAGGCAGGCCAGCCGCCCCTCCAGCGCCGCCAGCGCGTGGTCGGACAGCTCCTGTGTGCCGAAGGTGGCGTAGGGCGCGCAGCGGATCGAATCGCCGCCGGCCAGCGCCACCATGTAATGGAAGGACGGAATGCCGCGGCCATGCACCGCCAGCGCGGTGGCAAAGGTCGGGTGGGCGTGGAGGACGACCGTCACGTCGGGCCGCGCCCGTAGGATATCGCGGTGGATACGCCATTCCGACGAGGGGCGGCGGCTGCCGAGATAGGTGCCGTCGAAGCCCATCTCGACGATGTCGGCCGGAGCCATGGCGTCATAGGGCATGCTGGTCGGCGTGACGAGAAAGCCGCCGTCGATCCGGTGCGACAGGTTCCCCGACATGCCCTGGTTGACGCCCAGCCGGTTCATGGCGAGGCAGCCGTCGATCACGGCTTGGCGTTCGGCAAGGTGGTTGGTCATGGCGGGCGCATCCGGGATGGTGGGAGCGCCAAGGGGGCCATGGAGTGCGGAAAGGGTCAAGGGGGACGACGAACCCATCCCCCCACAAAGCCCCCTACTCCGCCGGCGTACCGTGGTGGCCGTGGCGCACCTTCTCGCCGGTGACCTCCTCGACCCACAGCGAGTGGTGCTCGCGCGCCCATTGCAGTTCGACCTGACCGTCTCCCATGGCGTCGAAGGCGCCTTCCATGCCGATGGAGCCGATGTAGATGTGCGCCAGGATGATGGCAATCATGATAACAGCAATGGCGGCATGGGCCAGTTGGTAGAGCTGCAGCTCCTCCAGCGTGGCGAAGCTGAAGGGGAAGACCAGTTGCACGCCGGTGAAGCCGAGCGCAGCACCGCCGACGACGGTGGACCAGAAGATGACCTTCTGGCCGCCGTTGAACTTGTGTGCCGGCGGGTGGACGCCCTTGGAAAACAGGCCGCCCGCCTTCAGGAACCATGTCAGGTCATGGCGCGAGGGGATGTTGTGCCCGACCCACATGACGAAGATCAGCACCACGCCCAGGATGAAGGCGAAGCCGAGGAAATTGTGCGCCAGCTTGCCATAATGGGTCAGGGCGGCGAATGGCTCCGGTCCGATCAGCGGCAGCAGCGTGAACCGGCCGTAGAGAACATTCAGCCCGGAGATGGCGAGCACGACGAAGCTGCCGGCGGTCATCCAATGCACACCACGCTCGAAGGCGTTGAAGCGCTGGATGGTTCGGCCGGTCTTCTGACCGTCGATGCGGATGCGCCCGCGAACCAGGAAGAACAGCGCCAACAGGGCCAGGATGCCGCCCAGCACCCAGGAGCCATACTGGCTGAGCGGTCCGTTGCGCACGGCACGCCACGCCTCGCCTTCCGACTGGATCAGGACGCCGGCCTGCTTGTTGGGGATCGAGACGGTGCCCTGTTCCCCCAGCCGGATGCCGTGCCAGGTGTCGCCCAAGCTCTGGCCCGGGATCTGTGTCGGCACCAGCGGACCGTCACGGTCGACCTGCTGCTCCGCCACCGGCCCGCCTACGCGGACACTGGACTGGGCGGCGGCCGGCAGCGCGACGCTGCTGGCAAACCCGATCCCGAGCAGCAGAGCGGCAAGAGCCGACTTCATGCGATGACCTTCCATCGGACGCTCCCTATCGCACAGCCTGATAGGCGGTGCGCTGTTGCAGCGCCCGCACCTGCTCGGCGGTCAGCGGCGTGTCGGCCGCGCCCTGGTAGACACCCTTGTCGAGATGGACCGGGCGCGGCGCCCCGTCCTCCTGGCAACCGGCCAGCAGGATCGCGGCGCCGAACGCCAGCAGGACGAGGCGCGTCACCGTCACAGCCCCTGCTTCTGCACCGGCGGGCCGCCGGCCGGACCGCCGGTGCCCTGGAACAGCGAACCGCCGGGCTGGCCGCGCTCCTGACCGGACTTGGTCTGGTAGGCGGTGCCCCAGCCCCAGGCGCCGGAGCCGAAACCGCGGGCGGCCACGCGCTCGCGGTAGATGTCCGACACCACGTTGGCGTCACCGGCCAGCAGCGCCTTGGTCGAGCACATCTCGGCGCAGAGCGGCAGCTTGCCTTCGGCCAGACGGTTGCGGCCGTACTTCTTGAACTCCGCCTCCGAATTGTCGGCCTCCGGACCACCCGAGCAGAAGGTGCACTTGTCCATCTTGCCGCGGGTGCCGAAGTTGCCGGCCTGCGGATATTGCGGCGCGCCGAACGGGCAGGCGTAGAAGCAATAGCCGCAGCCGATGCACAGGTCCTTGTTGTGCAGGACCACGCCCTCGGCGGTCTGATAGAAGCAGTCGACCGGGCAGACCGCCTTGCAGGGCGCGTCGGAGCAATGCATGCAGGCGACCGAGATCGTCCGCTCCCCCGGCTTGCCGTCATTGATGGTGACGACGCGGCGGCGGTTGATGCCCCAGGGAACCTCGTTCTCGTTCTTGCAGGCGGTGACGCAGGCGTTGCACTCGATGCAGCGCTCGGCGTCGCACAGGAATTTCATCCGGGCCATGGTTCAAACTCCCGCGCGTCAGGCCGCCTGGATGCGGCAAAGGGTGGTCTTGGTTTCCTGCATCTGGGTCACCGAATCATAGCCGTAGGTGGTCGCCGTGTTGGCGGCCTCGCCCAGCACGATCGGATCGGCCCCGGCCGGATATTTGGAGCGCAGATCCTGCCCCTGGAACACGCCGCCGAAATGGAAGGGCATGAAGGCGACGCCGCGGCCGACACGTTCTGTGACCATGGCCTTGACCTTCACCTTGCCCTTTTCCGGGCCTTCCACCCACACCAGTTGGCCGTCCTTGACGCCGGCATTGTTGGCGTCGAACGGATTGATCTCGACGAACATGTCCTGCTGCAGCTCGGCCAGCCAGGGGTTGGAGCGCGTCTCGTCGCCGCCGCCCTCATACTCGACCAGTCGGCCGGAGGTGAGGATGATCGGATACTCCTTCGAAACGTCGCGGTCCTGGATGGACTTGTAGAGCGTCGGCACGCGCCAGGACTTGGTGTCCTTGTAGGTCGGATAGCTGGCGACCAGATCGCGACGCGGGGTGTAGAGCGGTTCGCGGTGGATCGGAACCGGGTCCGGGAAGTTCCAGGCGACGCAGCGCGCCTTGGCGTTGCCCGGCGGGTTCAGGCCATGCTTGATCGCCACGCGCTGGATGCCGCCGGACAGGTCGGTGGTCCAGGACACGGCGCCGATCTTCTCGCCGCCGATCTTCTGGATGACCGCCAGTTCCTCCGCCGTCAGGTCCTTGTCGAAGCCCAGCTTCTGGAGCATCGCCATGGTGACTTCCGGATAGCCGTCCTTGATTTCCGACCCTTCCGGATAGGAGCCCTCGGCCAGCAGCGTCACACCGTTGCGCTCGACGCCGAAGCGGGCACGGAAGGCGCCGCCGCCCTCGGCCACCGGCAGCGAGGTGTCGTAGAGGTTGGCGGAACCGGGATGCTTGATCTCCGGCGTGCCCCAGCAGGGCCAGGGCAGGCCGAAGTAATCGCCGTCGCACGGGCCGCCGACGGCGCGCAGCGTCGTCTTGTCGAAGGTGCCCTGATGCTGCATGTGCAGCTTCAGCCGCTCCGGCGACTGGCCGGTATAGCCGACCGACCACATGCCGCGGTTCCACTCGCGGGTGATGTCCTCGACCAGCGGCTCGTTGCCGTTGACCTTGATGTTCTTCACCAGTTCCGCCGCGAAGCCGAACTTCTTGGCGAAGAGATACATGATCTCGTGGTCGGCCTTCGATTCGAACAGCGGCTCGACGATCTTGTCGCGCCACTGGACCGAACGGTTGGACGCGGTCGCGGAGCCGGAGGTCTCGAACTGGGTCGCGGCCGGCAGCAGGTAGAAGTCGTTCTTGCGATCGGGCAGCACCGCCGTCATCGTCGGATAGGGATCGACGACGACCAGCAGCTCCAGCTTCTCCATCGCCTTCTTCATGTCGGGCAGACGGACCTGGCTGTTCGGCGCGTGGCCCCAGAAGACCATGCCCTTGACCGGGTTCGGCTGGTCCAGGTTCTCCTTGGCTTCCAGCACGCCGTCGAACCAGCGCGACACCGGGATGCCGGTGCTCTCCATCAGCGCCTTGGAGCCGAAACGCTTCAGGACGTCGTCATAGGGGAGATCCCAGACGCGCGCCCAATGGCGCCAGGCGCCCTCGGCCAGACCGTAATAGCCGGGCAGGCTGTCGGAGGTGACGCCGAAGTCGGTCGCGCCCTGGACGTTGTCGTGGCCGCGGAAGATGTTGGTGCCGCCGCCGGCCACGCCGACATTGCCGAGCGCCAGCTGCAGCACGCAATAGGCGCGGGTGTTGTTGTTGCCGATGTGATGCTGGGTGCCGCCCATGCACCAGACCAGCGTGCCCGGACGGTTGGAGGCCAGCGTGCGGGCGACGCGCTGCAGCTGCGAGCCCGGAACGCCGGTGACGCGCTCCACCTCTTCCGGCGTCCATTTGGCGACCTCGGCGCGGATGTCGTCGAAGCCGTAGACGCGCTTGGCAATGTAATCCTTGTCCTCCCAGCCGTTCTGCAGAACATGCCAGAGGATGCCCCAGATCAGCGCCACGTCGGTGCCGGGACGGAAGCGGATATATTCGTTGGCGTGGGCGGCGGTGCGGGTGAAGCGCGGATCGGCAACGATCAGCGGCGCGTTGTTCTGCTCCTTCGCCTTCAGCACATGCATCATGGCGACGGGGTGCGCCTCGGCGGCGTTGGAGCCGATGAAGAACAGCGCGCGCGACTTCTGGATGTCGTTGTAGCTGTTCGTCATGGCGCCGTAGCCCCAGACGTTCGCCACGCCGGCCACCGTGGTGGAGTGGCAGATGCGCGCCTGATGGTCGACGTTGTTGGTGCCCCACAGCGCCGCGAACTTGCGGAACAGATAGGCCTGCTCGTTGCTGTGCTTGGCCGAGCCGAGCCAGAACACCGAATCCGGGCCGGACTGCTCGCGGATCGACAGCAGCTTGGAGCCGACCTCCTCGATCGCCTGGTCCCAGCTGATGCGGGTCCACTTGCCGTCGACCATCTTCATCGGATAGCGCAGGCGGCGCTCGCCATGGGCGTGCTCGCGCACCGACGCGCCCTTGGCGCAGTGCGAACCGAGGTTGATCGGGCTGTCGAAGCCGGGCTCCTGCCCGATCCAGACGCCGTTCTGCACCTCGGCGACCACGGTGCAGCCGACCGAGCAATGGGTGCAGACCGTTTTGATCTGCTTCACCGGTGCCCCGGCGACGGTGGCGGCCGTGGCGGCGTCGGCCTTCTTCACCATGCCGAAAGGCATGGCCGAGGCCAGGGCTGCGCCGCCGGCGGCGATGCCGGAGGTGCGCAGGAAGGCGCGGCGGTCGACGGTAACGCCGGTGGCGGAGGCCAGCGTCTGGGTCAGGCTGCGGGCGAGATGGCGGCCGCCGGAGGTGGCCGAGCTTTTCTTGATGAGCATCGGGGCTTTCCTCTTAGAAGCGGCTGACTTCGTAGACCTTCCGGACATGGTCGGTCTCACGGTAGCCCGTGGAGGTCGTCTCGGCCGGGGCGGCCTCGGCCGTTCCGCTCGTGGCGGTCACGCCAGCCGCGACGGCACCCAGCGCGCCGACGCCAAGACCGGCGACGCGGAACAGGTCGCGCCGGGCGAGACCCTTTTCCGTGCCCTGAATGTCCGTGTTCTGCTTTGCTGCTTCATCAGTGGCTTTGACCGCGTTCCGCGTCATGGCTTCGCTCCTCACCTTTAGGCCGCAAGGTCGAAGGCGCGCGCCTCGACCGCCAGAAAACTTCGTCCGACCGCACCGACCGCCCGGTAGAAGCGGGCCGAGGGCGAGGTCTCCAAATCCGCAAAGAACCGCCCGGCCCAGGAGCCGATGTGGCGGTCGAAGAAAGCCCGCTGCGCATCGAGGCCGACGGCCCCGCCATCCTCCGGCGCGAATTCGCCGGCGATCAGGCCGGCCATCATCTCGCACAGGGCGGCGATGTGGTCTTCCGGCTCCGTCACGCCGTCGGCGCGGGCGATGCCCAGCCGCGCCATGTCGACGCGCAGCTCCGCCAGCGGCTTCTCGTTCAGGAATCCGGTCAGGTAGAAGGACCCGTAGGGGGTGCGCTCGCTGCCGCCGACGCCGATGAAGAGGGTGGTGAACTCCTCCTCCACCGGCGCGGGATCGCTGTCGCGCGCCGCGCCGGCCAGCTGGTCGAGAGCCGCGCCGAAGTCGCCGCCCTCCCCTGCCAGCTCACCGAGCACGGTCAGGAAGGCCGCGTCGGGCGCGCGCGCCAAAAGGCGCGCCAGCAGGGCATAGACCTGCGCACGCAGCAGTTCTTCCTCCTCCGCGACGGCGGGGGGAACGGTGTGATCGACGGCCCTGGACACGCGCCGCAAACTCCTCTCGGACACAAGACGGATGCGTCGGCGTTCACGGTCCCACCGCGCGCCGTATTTGGACCCAAGGCCCTGCACCCCTTTTGATGCACCTGCGAAAAGCCGTTGCCTTACAGTGGCTTAGCGTTCCGTAGGTAGATAATAGAAGGACTGAACCTGTCCTTTTGTCAACTAAGGACGCGACCGGAAGGGGGGACAAATGAAACTTTATCGTGGCGCTATGTTCGCACTGTCAGAGCGGGCCTTTGTTTTGAAGGCGGCCAGTTGAGCGCGACAATCCGTCGCAATTTGAAAGTCGTTTTGCGAGGGGGGAAATGCGCTGGGGGGCGCCCCCTCGCCGCCCCGGGGAGAGGGTCGGGGTGAGGGGGAGGCATGGCGTGGATGAGAAGGACGATGGGGGCTGTGCGCGGGTCGAAAAGGTTCCGCTGTGCGTCCCCCTCACCCTAACCCTCTCCCCGGGGGGGAGAGGGGACTGGTGCCTGGGGGTAGGGGGTGTCTTCCGTCACCGTCACATCGGCATCATGGGCCAGGACGGGAGAGGGCTGCTCCGCATCCCCCGCCACCTCGTCCAGCGTGTCGAGGAAACCCTTGCCGACGCGGTAGAGGGTCTTCACCGGGACGCTGCCGGTGAACAGGCTGGCGTAATCGTCGGCGTAGTCCTTCAACCCGTCGTCGTTGGCATAGACCGGGTCGGAGGTCCACAGCTTGCGCAGGGCCTGACGGTGCAGATCCTCCGGCACCTCGGCGCGCAGGAAGGGGGTGAAGTCGGACTCGCCGGTCAGTTCCTCGATCGGCGGGAGGTCTTTCAATGGGTCTTCGGGTTCAGCATCCGGCTGGGCGGACTCGACCGGGACGTCGTCGACAACGGCGACGGGAAGGTCGGCCGTCTCTTCGACCGGCGGCGCCTCGACTGGTGTCGGCTCCGGCTTGACCGCCGTGCGTTTCAGGCGCGACCAGCGCGACAGGAAGGCTTCGTCGCTCACCGCTGCCGGTCCTCTTTCTCGAAATGGCGCTTGCGCTCGCGCTTGTGGAAGGGAACGTCGACATGATGCTGCTCGACGAAGTCACGGACCAGCGCGATCACCTCCGCCGGCATCGGCACCGTCTCCACCACGTCGGCGCCGACCTGATAGCCCTCGCCCTCATGGGCCGACGCGGTGACGGTGAAGGGCACCAGTTCCTCGCCATCAGAGTCAGGGCCAGCACCGGGGCGCATCACCACCCACAGGCGCGGCGGATCCTGCGACAGGTTCAGGCGATAGCCCTCGGTGTCGGTGCGGAACAACTCCAGCGTCAGGGTGGCGGCGTGGCTGTGGGTCCAGCCCTCCCCCTCCATCAGCAGCCGGCCGGGCGGATCGACCGGGCCGGCACCGGGGATGACCGACACCGGGCGCCAACTCCAGTCGGCCCAGGCGGTGACGCCGCGGCGGCGCTCCACCACGATGCCCAGCGGCATGGTCTCGATGCGCTCAAGAGATTGGGGGGCCGGCTGTTCCGTCATGCCACATGTCCCGACGCCAGCAGGCGTTCCGCCTCGGCCAGATCCTCCGGCCGGTTGGTGTTGAAGAAGGGGTCCACCGGATTGGCCGGATCGACGGCGAAGTCGGCCACGGCCAGACGGTAGCGGGCGGTCCAGGCATCGACCTTGCGGACGCCCTCCTCCACCATGGCGCGGCGCAGATCGCCGGCCAAACGGATCGGCCACAGGCCGAAGACCGGATGCTCCTGCCCACCCGAGCGGGCGCAGGCGAGGTCGGCGCCCTCATTCTCCAACGCCGCCACCATGCGGGTGACGAGGTCGCGCGGGATGAAGGGCGCGTCGGTGGCGAAGCTGGCGACCCAGCCGATGCCGGGCGCTGTGCCGCGCATCCACTCCATCCCCGTCAGTACGCCGGCGAGCGGGCCGGCATAGCCCTCCACCACATCGGCCGCCACCGGCAGGTGGAGATGGGCGAAGCGGGCGGGGTCGCCGTTGGCGTTCAGCACCAGCGGCCCGACCTGCGGCCGGACGGTGGCGACGATGCGTTCCAGGATGCTGCGGTCGCCCAGCGGGCGCAGGCACTTGTCGCCGCCGCCCATCCGGCGCGACAGCCCGCCGGCCAGCAGGACGCCGCCGATGTCGGGGTGAACGGAGCTAGTCGTCATCGCGGCTTCCCTTGCGTCCATGCCGACGATCCTCGTCAGCGGCTTCGGCGGCATCGGTGTCGAACACCAACCGGTCGGTGCCGGCCAGCGCGATGAAGCGCCGGCCCTTGGCCCGGCCGACCAGCGTCAGGTTGGCCTGCCGCGCCAGTTGCACGCCCCAGGCGGTGAAGCCGGAGCGCGAGACCAGGATCGGAATGCCCATCTGCACCGTCTTGATGACCATCTCGGATGTCAGGCGGCCGGTGGTGTAGAAAATCTTGTCGTCGGCGGAAATGCCGTTCAGGTGCATGTAGCCGGCGACCTTGTCCACCGCATTGTGGCGGCCGACATCCTCCATATAGACCAGCGGCCGGTCGCCCTGGCACAGCACGCTGCCGTGGATGGCCCCGGCCTCCAGATACAGGCTGGGCTGCAGGTTGATCTGCTTGGACAGCGCGTAGATCCACGAGGTGTGGAGCCGGACGTCGGCGGGAAGCCTGACGGACTCGAAGGTCTCCATCACGTCGCCGAAGGCGGTGCCCTGGGCGCAGCCGGAGGTCAGCGTCTTCTTCTTCAGCTTGGATTCGTAATCGGTCGCGCGTTCGGTGCGGACGACGACGGTGTCGGTTTCCTCGTCCACGTCGATGCCGGTGATCCGGTCGTCGCGCCGCAGCATGTTCTGGTTCAGCAGATAGCCGACGGCCAGACAGTCCGGATAATCGCCGATCGTCATCATGGTGACGATCTCCTGCCCGTTCAGGTACAGGGTCAGCGGCCGTTCGACCGTGACCGAGGTCTCGATCTCGCGGCCGTCCTGGTCGAGGCCGCGGACGCGCTCGGTCAGCTTGGGGTTCGCCGGATCCGGCGCTATGGTGAAGGTCTTCAGGCTCATGGTCGGGCTCATGCGCGCGAGTGTGGGCGAGCGGCGTCGATCGGACAAGCCCCCGCCGGAATGATTCGAAAAGTGATTTGGACTGAATGCAGGATTTTTCCCAAGCCCTCGCCGTCGCTTTTTCCATGATCGTGTCGATGGATGACGGGCTGATGCGGATCATCGGCCTGTCGCTGCGGGTCAGCCTGTCCGCCGTCGCCATCGCCACGTTGATCGGCCTGCCGCTGGGTGCCGCCGTCGCGGCGTTGCGCTTTCCCGGCCGGCGCACCGTCGCCATCACCTTGAACACGATGATGGGGCTGCCGCCGGTGGTGGTCGGGCTGGTGATCTATCTGCTGCTGTCGCGCTCCGGCCCGTTCGGGGTGCTGGGGCTGCTGTTCACCCCGGCGGCGATGATCGTCGCCCAGACGGTGATGATCGTGCCGATCGTCGCCTCGCTCGCCCGCCAGACGGTGGAGGATCTGCTGGTCGAGTATGACGATCTGCTGCGCGTCACCGGCGCCGGGCCGATCCGCCGGCTGGTCACCCTGCTGTCGGAAGCGCGCTGGAGCCTCGTCACCACCGTGCTGGCCGGATTCGGGCGTGCGTCGGCCGAGGTCGGGGCGGTGATGATCGTCGGCGGCAACATCGAGCATGTCACCCGCGTCATGACCACCGCCATCGCGCTGGAGACCAGCAAGGGCGACCTGCCAATGGCGCTGGGGCTGGGGCTGGTGCTGATGACCCTGTCGCTGGCGGTCAATCTCGCCGCGTCGCTGCTGAAGGAGGCGGGAGACAGGCCGGCCTGATCCGGGGGCCTGACCCCAAAATGGAAAAAACGTCCCAAGCCTTTGCATAGGCGTCGCGATGCGCTATGCCAGAAAAGCAATAACGCATATGGGAGGAGTTGAGGGATGCTGCGCCGTTCATTCGTGCTGGGCTGTGCCGCCGCCGCGGCCCTGGCCGGTCTGGTTCAGACCGCCGGCCTGTCGACGGCACTGGCCGCCGACCGCTTCATCACGGTGGCCTCCACCACCTCGACCGAGGATTCGGGCCTGTTCGGCTCCATCCTGCCGAAATTCACCGCCAAGACGGGGATTGAGGTGCGGGTCGTCGCCAAGGGCACCGGTCAGGCCATCGACCTCGCCAAGCGCGGCGACGCCGACGTGCTGTTCGTCCACCACAAGCCGTCGGAGGAGAAGTTCGTCGCCGAAGGCTTCTCCACCGTGCGCAAGCCGGTGATGTACAACGACTTCGTCGTCGTCGGCCCGGCCAGCGATCCGGCCGGCGTCAAGGGCAGCAAGGACGTCGCCGCCTCCCTGTCGAAGATCGCCGAGGCCAAGGCCCCCTTCGTGTCGCGCGGCGACGACAGCGGCACGAACAAGGCCGAACTCGCCCTGTGGAAGATCGCCAAGCTCGATCCCGCCAAGGCGGACGGCGGCTGGTACCGCTCCATCGGCCAGGGCATGGGGCCGACGCTGAACACCGCCGCCGCGATGAACGGCTATACCCTGACCGACCGCGGCACCTGGCTGAACTTCAAGAACCGCGGCCCGCTGACCGTGCTGGTGGAGGGTGACAAGCGCCTGTTCAACCAGTATGGCGTGATGCTGGTCAACCCGGCCAAGTTCCCCCACGTCAAGGCGGCCGACGGCCAGGCCTTCGTCGACTGGCTGGTCTCCGCCGAGGGCCAGAAGGCCATCGCCGACTACACCATCAACGGCAAACAGCTGTTCTTCCCCAACGCCAACGAACCGGGGGCGTAAGGAGCGGCGGGTTCCTGCGATCCCGCTGTCCGGTAGGGTCGCAGGAACTGTCCAGTCAGCGTTTATCCGGACCAACCCCAATAAGATTCCCGTTCCCATCGCGCCGCATTCCCCCATATGAGTGTCCTCAGGCCAGGGGCGTCAGCCCCAAGCGACAGGAGTTTTGGGGACGATGAAGATCGGCGATCGGACGGTGCTTGTCTGCGATTGTGCGCACAGCATCGCGCTGGACGGGGCGGCGCTCGGCAAGGCATGCGGCGACGGGAGCGTTCCCACCGTGCATACCCAGCTGTGCCGGGCGCAGCTCGACCGATTCGAGGCGGCGGTCGCCAGCGGGCAGCCGCTGCTGGTCGCCTGCACGCAGGAAGCACCGCTTTTCAGTGAGATCGCGGCGGAGGTGGCGCCCGATACGTCCCTGACCTTCACCAACATCCGCGAACGCGCCGGCTGGTCGGACGAGGGCGAACTGGCACTGCCGAAGATCGCCGCCCTGTTGGCCGAGGCGGCCCTGCCGATCCCCCCGACCGGCGCCCTGACCCTGACCTCTCAGGGCACCTGCCTGGTCTATGGCAATGACGAACGTGCCATCGAGGCCGGGCGGGAACTGGCCAAGCGGCTGGACGTCACCGTCCTGCTGACCAGCGCGAAGGACATCGCGCCGCCGCCGGTGATGGACGTGGCGATCTTCCGCGGCCGCATCCGCGCCGCCCGCGGCTGGGTCGGCGCCTTCGAGATCGTGGTGGATGATTACGCTCCCGCCCTGCCCTCCTCGCGCGGGGCGCTGGGGTTCGAACCGGCGCGGCAGGGGGCGTCGGCCCGCTGCGACCTGATCCTCGACCTGACCGGCGGCACGCCGCTGTTCCCCGACCACAAGCGCCGCGACGGCTACCTGCGCCCCGACCCCAACAGCCCGACCCAGCTGGCCAAGGCGCTGCTGGAGATGGCCGATCTGGTCGGCGAGTTCGAGAAGCCGCGCTTCGTCGACTTCAAGGCCGATCTGTGCGCCCATTCGCGCAGCCGCAAGACCGGCTGCACCCGCTGCCTGGACGTCTGCCCGACCGGGGCGATCACGCCGAACGGCGACCATGTCGCCATCGACCCGCATGTCTGCGCCGGCTGCGGATCCTGCGCCGCGGTCTGCCCGACCGGCGCCGCGACCTATGCCCTGCCGCCGGCCGCCACCGTCTATGAACGGCTGCGCACACTGCTGGGCACCTACCGGAAGGCCGGCGGCGTCGCCCCCGCCCTGCTGATCCACGACCCGCGTCACGGCGATGCGCTGGTCGGCATGATGGCGCGGCATGGCCGCGGCCTGCCGGCCCGTGTGCTGCCCTTCGCGCTGAACGAGGTGACGCAGGTCGGTTTCGACCTGTTCGCGCTGGCGCTGGCCTATGGCTGCACCCACGTCCGCGTCCTGACCGGGCCAGAGAACGAGGGGGAGACCGCCGGCCTCGCCAACCAGATCGGGCTGGCGGAGGCCGCCTTCAGCGGGCTCGGCTACGGCTCCGGCCGGGTGGCGGTGATCGACGCCGCCGATCCCGACATGGTCGCGGACGAGCTTTGGAGCCTGCCGGCGGATACCGTCGAGGCCGGGATGTTCCTGCCGATGGGGCCGAAGCGCACGGTGACCATGCTGGCGCTGCGCCACCTGCACAAGGTTGCCCCGGCCCCGGTCGAGGTCCTGCCGCTCCCGCCGGGTGCGCCGTTCGGCCGGGTGTCGGTGGATGTGACGGGTTGCACGCTCTGCCTGTCCTGCGTCGGCGCCTGCCCGACCGGGGCGCTGCTCGACAATGCCGACAAGCCGATGCTGTCCTTCGCCCAGGATGCCTGCGTGCAGTGCGGCCTGTGCAAGACCACCTGCCCGGAGAAGGTCATCTCGCTGGTGCCGGAGATCGACTTCCGCGATCAGGCCCGTGGCGCGACGGTGGTGAAGGAGGAGGAGCCCTTCTGCTGCGTCTCCTGCGGCAAGCCCTTCGCCACGAAGTCCTCAATCGAGAAGATCGTGACGACGCTGGCGGGCAAGCACTGGATGTTCGCGACGCCGGAGGCCGCCAACCGCATCCGCATGTGCGAGGATTGCCGCGTGCGCGACCAGTTCGAGCGCGGAAACGAGCCCTTCTCCCTGGGCCGCCCGCCGGTGCCGCGCACCACCGACGACGACCTGCGCGAACGCGAGGAAGCCGAACGGGAAGCCCGGCTGGCGGAGGCACGACAAAAGCTGATCTGACGCCGGTCCCTCTTGATCGCCATCAAAGTCGGCATACCGTGATGTGGAATAGGCTTGCGCGATCGTTGCACATCGTGCGTGTGGCGAACATATACTGTGGCGGCCCGTAATGCGGCGGTCCATCTGGGGCCGCCTGTGGAGTACAGCGATGATCGATCCCGTGTCCGAAGCCCAGTCGCCAGCCAGCCTCGCCCCGCTCGTCGACCCGTTCGGCCGCAAGGTGGAGTACCTGCGTGTCTCGGTGACCGACCGTTGCGACCTCCGCTGCGTCTACTGCATGGCGGAGGACATGAGCTTCCTGCCGAAGGCGGAGGTGCTGACGCTGGAGGAACTGGACCGGCTGTGCACCGCCTTCGTCAAGCTGGGCACGCGCAAGCTGCGGCTGACCGGCGGCGAACCGCTGGTGCGGCGCGACGTGATGCGGCTGATCCGCTCGCTGGGCCGCCACATCGAATCGGGCGACCTGGACGAACTGACGCTGACCACCAACGGCACCATGCTGTTCAAGCACGCCGCCGGCCTGTACGAGGCAGGCGTGCGGCGGATCAACGTGTCGCTGGACACGCTCGACCCGCACAAGTTCCAGGCGATCACCCGCTGGGGCAAGCTCGACAAGATCCTGGGCGGCATCCAGGCGGCCAAGGACGCCGGGCTGAAGATCAAGATCAACACGGTGGCGCTGAAGGGCGTCAACGACGACGAAATCCACCGCATGGTGGCCTGGTGCGGCGAGCAGGGCTTCGACCTGACCTTCATCGAGGTGATGCCGATGGGCGACATCGGCGAGGGCGCCCGGCTCGACCAGTATTGGCCGCTGACCATGCTGAAGGCCGAGCTGCAGAAGCGCTGGACCCTGACCGAGAGCGACCACCGCACCGGCGGCCCGGCCCGCTATGTCCGGGTGGAGGAGACCGGCCAGCGCGTCGGCTTCATCACGCCGCTGACGCATAATTTCTGCGAGAGCTGCAACCGCGTGCGGCTGACCTGCACCGGCACGCTGTATATGTGCCTGGGCCAGGAGGACGCCGCCGACCTGCGCACGCCGCTGCGCGTCAGCGACGAGGACGGCCCGCTGATCGACGCGGTGCGCGAGGCGATCACCCGCAAGCCCAAGGGCCATGACTTCATCATCGACCGCCGCCACCAGGGTCCGGCCGTCGGACGGCACATGAGCGTGACGGGGGGGTGAGGGTCCAGGCAGCGTGAGGCCGCCCGCTCCGATGCCCCCTCCCTAACCCTCCCCCTCTTCGAGGGAGAGGGAACTGCCGCCGCACTCCCACAAAGCTCCTACCCCCTCTCCCACCGAAGGTGGGGGAGGGATGGGGAGGGGGCATCGCGCGCCAGGACTTCAGCCCCAACACCCAACCAAGAGCGAGCACCGCCATGCCCCTGCCCTTCCTGTCCGGACTGCGCGTCATCGACCTCGGCCAGTACCTGCCCGGCCCCTATGCGGCGCAGCTGCTCGGCGACTTGGGCGCCACCGTGGTGAAGGTGGAGGCGCCGGCCGGCGATCCGCTCCGCCGGCTCGGCCCCACCGACAGCGACGGCACCACCGCCGCCTACAAGCTGCTGAACGCCGGCAAGACCGTCATCCGCATCGACCTGAAATCGGCCGACGGGCTCGCCGCGATGGAAGCTCTGCTCGCCAAGGCCGACGCGCTGATCGAAAGCTACCGGCCCGGCGTGATGGACAAGCTGGGGCTGGGACGCGAGCGTCTGCGGGAGATCAACCCGCGGCTGGTCCATGCCAGCCTGTCGGGCTGGGGCTATGACGGCCCCTATGCGACGCGGGCCGGGCACGACCTGAATTACATGGCGGTCGGTGGTGGGCTGGATGCCTCCGGGCTGCCGGACCGGCCGGTCATCAGCTATCTGCCGGTCGCCGACTTCGCCTCGGCCCAGCATACGGCGTTGGCGGTGGCGGGCGCGTTGCTGGGGCGCGAGCGGACGGGACAGGGCTGCTTCCTCGACCTGTCGATCATGGAATCGGTGCTGGGCTGGCAGGGCATGAATTTGACCGCGGCCGCGCGCGGCACCATGCCGAAACGCAGCGAGGCGCTGCTGTCGGGTGGCGCCGCCTGCTATCGCATCTACCGCACCGCCGACGGCCGCTTCGTCACCCTGTCGGCGCTGGAGGCCAAGTTCTGGGCCAACTTCTGCGAGGCGGTCGGCCGTCCCGACTGGATCGCCCGGCAGGAGGACCCCATGCCTCAGACCGACCTGACGGGGGAACTGGACGCCCTGTTCGCCACCCGGACGCTGGCGGAGTGGAAGGCCCATCTCGACCCCGTCGACTGCTGTTTCGAAGCGGTTCCGGAACTGACGGAGGTGCCGGCCCATCCGCACATCGCCGCGCGCGGACAGGTCCGCGTCACGCCGGGGCCGGAGCCGCTGGTGGAGACGCTGATGGGCCTGCGCGTCGACGGCGCCCCGCCGCCGGAGCGCGCGCCGGTGCAGGAGAGCGACGCCGCGGCGGTGCTGGCCGGCTGGGCGTAAGGCTCAGCCCTCCCGCCGGTAGGGCGACAGTTCCTCGTCCAGCGCCGCGATCTCCGCTTCCACGGCGGGGCGTTCCTGCTGCAGGTAACGCTCCACCGCGCGGCGAAAGGCGGGATCGACGATCCAATGGGCGCTGTAGGTCGGCACCGGCAGATAGCCGCGCTGGATCTTGTGCTCTCCCTGGGCGCCGGCCTCGACCCGCGCCAGCCCGCGTTCGATGGCGAAATCCAGCGCGCGGTAATAGCACGCCTCGAAATGCAGGAAGCGGTAGCGCCCGTCGGACCCCCAGTTGCGGCCGTACAGCGCGTCGTCGCCCAACAGGTTCAGCGCGCCGGCCACCCATTCCCCGCCATCCTCGCACATCACCAGAACCACCCGGTCGGCCATGGTCCGGCCCAGCAGGTCGAAGAAGCGGCGGTTGAGATAGCCGCCACCCCATTTGCGGTCGGCGGTGTCCAGGTAGAAGCGGTGGAAGGCGTCCCAATGCTCCGGCTTCAGCTCGTCGCCGGTCAGGGTGTGCAGGCGCACGCTGCTCTCCGCGACCTCGCGCCGTTCCTTGCGGATCGCCTTGCGCTTGCGGGAGTTCAGCGCCTCCAGGAACTCGTCGAAGCTGCCGTAACCGCGGTTGTGCCAATGGTATTGCACACCCAGCCGCTTCAGCCAGCCGGCCTCGCCCAACCGGTCCCACTCCTGGCGTTCCGGAAAGGTGACGTGGGCGGAGGAGACGCCGTAACGCTCCGCCACCTGCTCCAGCGCCGAGATCAGCGCGTCGGCGACGGCATCGGCCCGTGGACCGGGCGCCACCAGCAGACGCGGCCCCGGCACCGGCGTAAAGGGAACCGCCACCTGCAGCTTCGGGTAATAGCTGCCGCCCGCCCGCTCATAGGCGTTGGCCCAGGCGTGGTCGAAGACATATTCGCCGTAGGAATGGCTTTTCAGATAGGCGGGCACCGCGCCGACCATGCGGCCGGAGCCGTCATAGGCGGCGAGGTGGCTTGGCTGCCAGCCGGACTTGCCGGTCGCCGATCCCGACTCCTCCAGCGCCGACAAGAAGGCGTGGGAGAGGAAGGGATTGCCGGGACCGGCACAGGCGTCCCAGCCCTGCTGGTCCGCCTCGCCGATCCCGGTCAGAACCTTGACGGTGATCGCCTCGTTGCCGTCGGGCATGCATGCGTCTCCTTGAACCATGGCAAGGAGGTAAGCCTCATGTCGCGTTGCGGCAAGGCGCTGCCGGCAGGGCCGTCGTGATGCGGATCAGGCCACTTCCAAAATCGCGTCGACCTCGACCGCGACGTTGCCGGGCAGCGACGGGGCGCCGACGGCGGCGCGGGCATGCTGGCCGGCCTCGCCGAAGACGTCGCGCATCAGTTCCGACGCGCCGTTGATGACCAGCGGATGGTCGTGGAAGTCGGCGCCGGAATTGACGAAGCCGCCCAGCCGCAGCACGCGGGTGACGCGGTCCAGGTCGCCGCCCAGCGCGGCCTTGGCCTGGGCCAGGATGTTCAGCGCGCACAGGCGTGCGGCTTCCTTGCCCTGCTCGACCGTGAAGTCCTGGCCGACCTTGCCGACGAACTTGCGCTCGCCGTTCCAGACCGTCACCTGGCCCGAGATGTAGAGGGTATTGCCCGAACGGGTGTAGGGCACATAGGCGGCCACCGGGGCGGCGGCCTGCGGCAACTCGATGCCCAGCTCCGCCAGGCGTGCGTCGATCCGACCGGTCATGATGCTTCTCCCTTCCCTGCTTTGGCCCGCGTCGGGGCCATGCGTTCGATGTTTGGGACGTGGTTTGGAGCCCGACCATAGCCGTGCCTGCCGGGTGGTGGGAAGATTCTTGCCGCCCGGCATCCCGGCAGAACCGTCCGTCAGCGGCAAAAGATTCCGGGAAAGTTTTTCGAACGCTGCGCCCGAACGCTTGGGCCCAACCCTGCCCTTTTTGCCGACCTATTTTTATTCCATAGCAAAATCAGTCACTTATGTCACACCACCGCAGTTGGCACGGCGCTTGAAAGAGTGGTGTCAGGAAAACGCACGTTGCCTCGCCGGTCAAATGACCAGGGGCGGGGACAGCCTCAGAAGGAGACTAGGACCATGGCCGGTAATGTGACCCTGACCGCTTCGATGCGCACGAACCTCCTGCAGCTGCAGAGCACGCAGGCCGGTATCGACAAGAAGCAGAACATCCTGTCGACGGGCAACAAGATCAACTCGGCTCTGGATGGTCCTACCGCCTTCTTCGCCGCCAAGGGTCTGAACCAGCGCGCCGGCGACCTGTCCTCGCTGAAGGACGCGATGGGTCAGTCGATCAGCACGATCCAGGCCGCCGACAAGGGCCTGACCTCGATCGACTCGCTGGTCGACCAGGCCAAGGGCCTGACCACCGCCGCCTACGCGGCGCTGGGCAACGACGCCGCCTCCATCGCCACCCGCAAGTCGCTGGCCTCCCAGTTCAACACCCTGAAGGACCAGATCGACAAGCTGGCCTCCGACAGCGGCTATCAGGGCAAGAACCTGATCAACGGCAACGGCCTCAGCATGGACAGCACCAGCGCGTCCCGTGCCGCCGTCAACACCATCGTCGGCGTCGACAACGCCCGCGTCACCAACGTCATCTCCGCCGACACCTACGCCATCCGCATCAAGGGTGACGGTTCGGTCGAAGGCAAGACCGCCGACATCTCCACCGCGGAGAACGCGCACGGCCTGGTCGGTCTGAAGCTGTCGGGCACGATGTCCAGCACGCTGGGCAGCTTCTCCGACGTCCAGATCGAAGTGCGCGGCGCCAACGGCCGCACCCGCGACTTCATCGTCAAGGACGGCGACGAGAGCCGCACGATCTCCTACTTCGACAACACCCAGACGATCGAAGCCAAGCTGACGCAGGCGGCGACCTCGACGCAGCCCCAGATTTCGAACGTCAACATCGGCGGCACCATCGAAGAAGGCGACATCTTCACCATCACGGTGGAAGGCCAGTCCTTCAGCTACACCGCCACCAGCGGTGACGTCGCCGTCGGTCAGAACGCCGCCAAGAACGTGGCGACCAACCTGAAGAACTCGATCACCAGCGCCATCGCCGGCACCGGCCGTCTGGCCGGCAAGGATGTCGCCTCCGCCGCCATCGGCGGCAGCGGCACCATCACCCTGACCGGCAACACCACGACCGGCGTGGTGCGCGAGATGACGGTGACGACCGGCGCCACCAACGCGCTGACCAAGAAGATCTCGGAGAGCTTCGCGTCGGGCACCATCGTGTCCTTCACGGTCGACCGCCGCCTGCTGGAAGCGGCGAACAACCAGGGCAACGGCATCTCGACCATCGAGAAGAAGGTCGACCTGCAAATCCAGGTCACCAACTCCAACGGCGCCCAGATCACCCGCGATGGCATGAGCGACCGCGGCGACGGCAAGCTGGACGGCGGCGAGCAGTCCTTCAACTTCGACAGCGGCACGGTGCGCCTGAACGTCGATGCCAAGACCATCAAGCAGGCTGCTTCGAGCAACTGCTCGGCCAACATCGTCACCAAGCAGATCTCCGACGCCAACACGTCGAACGACATCACCGTCCAGTTGAACGAGCGCAACACCAACTCGATCACGGTGAACGCGGTCAACCTGTCGACCAGCGGCCAGGGCCTGCAGATGGATGCGGCGCAGAACGGCTGGATGGACCGTTCCGACATCGACAAGGCGGTTGCCGGCCTGGATCATGCCAAGGCGACGATCCGCTCCGCCTCGCAGAACCTGTCGACCAACCTGAACATCATCACGACCCGCGAGAGCTTCACCAAGGAGTTCAGCGACGTGCTGACGGAAGGCGCCAGCAAGCTGACGCTGGCCGACCAGAACGAGGAAGGCGCCA